>JANPKH010000001.1:0-2039 GCA_031425935.1 Gammaproteobacteria bacterium
CGGCTTTTGCGTGACTTAAAAACTGTTTGAAGTTTTCAAGTCGGCGGGTGGTGGTTTCTGCAAATATGGCAACGTCAAAGTTGCCCGTTGGTATGGTTCGGGTAAAAACAACGTTACCCACAGGTAAGCCCGCCGCAAGAAGCTCTTTGTTGACGGTGTCTTGCAAGCCGTCATTGATGTCATAGGCTGTGACCAAAAAACCGGCGCGCACCAGGCCCTGTAAATGGCGTCGGCCCATGGCCCCCAGTGCGGACAAGAATGCTGTTTTCATCGCTGTGGTTTGAAGTTTTTTTATTCTGCTAGAGGTAAGGGAGGAGTGGAGTCTACCCATGCCTTGATATCGTTGACATCAATCCGTTTTAACGCCATTGGGGATTTACCAGCGCCTGCGTTGATACCGCGCTCCATGGTGAAGCCATACTGCAGCCCCAAAGCTTGCGCTGTTGCGAACACTGATTCAGACACTGCAGATTGTCCACCAAACGGGTATGAGATCCCATTTGGGCGTCGACCAGAAAGATGTTCAAGCACATCCAGCGACTGCGCAATTTCTTGCTGGGCAAGCGTTGCTGACAAGGTAGCCAAGGGTACATGGGTATGGGAATGGGTACCCAAAAGATGTCGGTTAGCAAGAACGCGCAGGTCGTCAGCATTCATGTAAAGCGCTTCTGAAGCGGCCTGCTCACTGCCAAACATATCGACAAAACGCTGCCTGGTCCAATCGACACGGGCAGCAGGATCAAGTACAAAGTTCAGGAAGTACTTGACCTTGCGGCTAATGGGCTCGTCATAACGATACTGAATGGCGAGCAATTGATCATCAAATGCGTAGCCTTGAAAGTTGAAGCGCTGCTGCAAGTCTGCGGCCAATTCAGCGTCGCTCAAATGAGCGCGAATCATATGCAGCTTGTGCACATCAAGCACTTCATGGTGAACCAGTGGCGATGTAGGCACAAAATACATAGCAGTCACGTTTAACTGTTCAAGCAGGGCAAGCGTGTGCATCTGCTCCTTGAGGCCATCGTCAAAAGTCAAAATGCAAACAGCCTCTGTCGTGTTGCCACCATCGCAGTACCGCAGAATGTCTTCTTCACCCCCGATGCGCCAGCGTGACCGCAACTGATGAACCCCGGCTACCAGTGCATCAGGCGTAGTGGGGTAAATGCCTTGCCCGGTACTGGTTGACCTGAAGTAGTGGTGATTTACGGCAAGCAGAGGCATTGCGCCGCCTCCTTTATTCGCTGAAGCTCGTGTGGGCTGAACCCATCACCTACGTAGCTTAGTGCCCGCGCCAGTGCAGCATCGTCAAAATCAGCCTTGCGGCAAATACGGCCCGCAACGTTTTCTTGCGCTTTTGGATACAAGGTTTTTTCAAGATAACGAGTAACGATTCCCGGAAAAACCTCTATTGATTCGCGAATGAGTTGATTCGATATCTGATAGTAGTTTTCACCTGGTTGCAACTTGGGCTTGACGCGATGAAGAATGGCACCTGCGTCGACCTTCTCAACAGCCAAATGAATAGTGGTGCCAAGGAACTCAGCCGCAGAGTCTGCAAAAGGCCAAAAAAGAGTGGCAGAACCACGATACCAGGGTGAAAGGCCCAAGTGCAAATTAACGATCTTGTCAGGAAACGCTAAGAGCCAGTGGGCCTTCAAAATCGAGGTGCCAAACAAACACACCACATCAACGTCTAAATCAGACACCCATTGCATAACTTCGGGTGCGTTGATGTCAGGTACTGTCGTAAGACTGGCTACGGAGATTTCAGAAACATCGTTAAAGCGAATCAGCTCTTGCGCAGCATTGCGGGCAAAGTGGGCGCGGATTGCTTCTGAGCTTTCTCGCTGTTGAACATAGTAATTGCGCTTTTGCTCACAGATTATTGCCGCTATATCAAAACGCTTTGCAATCTGCTGGACAAAAAACCGGTGGCGCGGGCTGGTGCTGGTCACGATAAGCGCCTTCATTTTTTTCATCCGAGTACTGTACAAGTTATCGATTTTTGACTTTTGCAGGACTATCTATCTATCTATTTA
>JANPKH010000002.1:0-37742 GCA_031425935.1 Gammaproteobacteria bacterium
ATCGAGCAATGGCCTGTCTCTGCGGTAAAAGCTTATGTTGGTCACTCTCTTTCGGCCGCTAGTGGTGAACAATTGACGGCAACTTTAGGGATGTTCAAATACGGTTTCATTCCTGGAATAAAAACCATCGAAAGGGTTGCCGGTGATGTATTTGCTGAACGTTTACAAATATCCACTAGTGATATTGATCGTAAAAATAATCCGATCGATGTTGTCTTTCTTAATTCTAAAGGCTTTGGTGGGAATAACGCTACTGCCAGTGTGCTGGCGCCCCATATTGTAGAATCGATGCTAACCAAGCGTTACGGCGCTGAGGCTTTTGCTGCTTATAATCAACGTCGTAAAAATGCTGTATCTAAAGCGACTGCTTACGATGCCCAAGCGTCGATCGGTAATTTTGCTACTATTTACCATTTTGGCGAAGGGCTTATTGATGAGACTAAAATTATTATTAGTCAAAGCCAAGTTACTTTACCCGGTTTTGCTCAACCCATTGACTTAATGTTCACCAATCGTTTTGCAGATATGTGCGCCGATATCTAGTGAGTATTAAAGCTAACATATATATACAAACCCATAGCTTTCACTTAGAATGCTGCGCCTTTCGTACCGCTTGTGTGCGAGTAAGATTTTTAACCGAGAAACCACTAGTCATGGTTCTCCTTCAGTAAACATAGGAAGAAGCCCGCAATGGTAACTATTCGTTTGTCTCGTGGTGGCTCTAAAAAGCGTCCATTTTATCATCTCTCTGTAACCGACAGTCGTAGCGCGCGAAATGGCCGTTTTATCGAGCGTGTAGGATTTTTCAACCCAGTTGCACGTGGTCAAGAAGAAAAGTTACGTATTGACTTAGTTCGCTTGCAACATTGGGTAAGCCAAGGTGCGCAATTAAGTGATCGCGTTGCGCAATTGGTTAAAGATAACCAAGTTGCGACTGCTGTTGCTGCTTAAGAGTTTGTTGCCGCCTAATGTCTGATTCATCGAATTTAGTTAATGTTGGGCGTATAACAGCGCTGTTTGGAATTAAAGGGTGGGTGAAAGTCCACTCTTACACTGAACCTCAGGAAAACCTCTTTGAATATCATCCGTGGTGGTTGAAAACTGCTCATGGTCTCAAAAAGGTTGAGATTGACGAGGCTCGGCCGCACGGAGATGCTTTTGTTGCACATATTGTAGGTGTAGACGATCGCGATGTTGCTGCTTTATATACGGCAGTGGATATTGCAGTCGAGCGAGATTTATTACCTGAGTTGGATGATGGTGAATACTACTGGAGCCAGCTTGAAGGTTTAGCCGTATTTACACAGTTCTCGGGAGCGCGTCAGCGCTTGGGTATTGTAGATAAGATGCTTGAAACGGGTGCCAATGACGTTTTGGTTGTATTAGCAGACGCTGCCAGTATCGACCAACGAGAGCGTCTGATCCCCTACGTTCCTGAGCAATTTGTACTTTCTGTGGATTTAGTCGCTGGTGAAATATTGGTTGACTGGGATCCAGAATTTTAGAATCTTAAAGCATGAGGCATGTGGTGGATAAAGAACCACAAGAGAATGGGACACCGTTAAAAATTGCGGTCATCTCGATTTTCCCTAACATGTTTAATGCTATTGCTGATTTCGGTATTACCAGTCGTGCGCTCAAGCAAGGCTTGGTGGAGTTAAAAGCTTGGACTCCGCGTGATTTTGCTCACGATCGTCATTCAACTGTAGATGATCGCCCCTTCGGTGGTGGTCCTGGTATGGTGATGATGGTGCAGCCTTTGCGTGACGCAATCATGATTGCTAAAGAGTGGGCTGGTACTGCAGCAAAAGTTATTTACCTGTCGCCGCAAGGTAGAACACTTGATCAAGCGGGTGTTGTTGAGCTGTCAAATTACAACAACATGATTTTAATTGCAGGGCGCTACGAAGGTATAGATGAACGCTTACTAGATACGGTTATCGATGAAGAATGGTCCATTGGTGATTATGTATTAAGCGGCGGTGAGTTGCCGGCAATGGTGTTAATCGATGCGCTTGTGCGTTTGATCCCTGGGGCATTAGGGCATGCACAGTCGGCAGAGCAGGACTCATTTGCTACGGGCCTTTTAGATTGCCCGCATTATACTCGGCCTGAAGAATTTGAAGGCATGAGGGTTCCGGAAGTTCTTATGTCTGGTAACCATGAACATATTCGGCGCTGGCGCTTACAACAGGCGTTAGGGCGAACACGGCTGAAAAGGCCAGATTTATTGCAAGCAATAAATTTAACCGAGGAACAGCAAAAGCTGTTGACGGAATATCGTCGGGACCTTGATAACGACAAACTCTAGCTGTGAAGCTATAGACTCTTAGGAGAATATCAATGACAAATCCAATTATTCAGGCGCTGGAAAGCGAACAACTGAAAACCAATATCCCTGAGTTTTCCCCAGGTGATACCGTAGTAGTTCAAGTAATCGTAAAAGAAGGTGAGCGTGTACGTTCGCAGGCATTCGAAGGCATTGTTATTGCCATTCGTACTCGTGGTCTTAACTCTGCTTTCACTGTACGTAAAATTTCTCACGGTGTAGGTGTTGAGCGTACGTTCCAAACGCACAGTCGCCAAATTGAAAGCATCACTCTCAAGCGTCGTGGTGATGTACGTCAAGCTAAACTTTACTACTTGCGCGACCTTACTGGTAAGGCTGCTCGTATTAAAGAAAAGTTGGTTAAATAAGGTTGTCACCTTGTTGAATGAAATTGAAAGCCAGAGTGGTTAACCACTCTGGCTTTTTTGTTTCTATTTCGGATTTTAATTTGGCTTCAGGTTTTCATTTTCTTTTTGGTTCTTTATTTATAGGTTGAGGTCTTTTGGTGGATAACGCTCAACTTCCAATTTTAATGTCAGTCACGCCGGAGGAAGAATCTGTCATCGCTCTCTATTTGGATGCCATATGGATGGAAAAAGGTTTAAGTAAAAATTCACTTGACTCTTATCGAACGGATTTAACCCTTTTTGCTCAATGGTTGGCATCGCAAAGTCTTAGCCTAATGAGGGTTGATGCGCAAACAGTATTGAGTTATTTGGCGGTGCGCCATGAGCGGAAGTTATCCAGTCGATCAACGGCGCGTTTTCTTTCGTGCATACGAGGTTTTTATCGTTACCAACTGCGCGATGGTGTCATTACGGAAAACCCGGTGGCAATCGTTAAAAGTCCGAAGCTTCCACGTTCACTACCAAAATCTTTGACGGAACTTGATGTAGAAAGTTTACTCTTAGCCCCTGAGCTGAGCGATCCCATAGGTTTGCGCGATCGCACTATGCTCGAAGTGTTATATGCATGTGGTTTGCGAGTAACTGAGTTAGTTAGTCTTACCATGCCGCAAATTAATTTACGGCAGAATGTTATACGAGTGGTAGGAAAGGGCAGTAAAGAACGTTTGATCCCGATGGGTGAAGAGGCAGCGATGTGGTTAGGCCGATATTTTCGTGAAGCACGACCACAGTTGCTGAATAATCTACCTAATGAGATAGTGTTCCCTAGTACCCGTGCGCAGGCGATGACACGACAAACTTTTTGGCATCGCATCAAGCATTGGGCTACAGTAGCGGGCATTGAAAAACCTTTGTCGCCACACACGCTTAGGCATGCATTTGCAACCCATCTTTTAAATCACGGTGCTGATTTACGGGTAGTACAGATGTTGTTGGGCCACAGTGATTTATCAACGACACAAATTTACACTCATATTGCACGCACGCGTATGAAAGAGCAGCATGCTACTCACCATCCGCGTGGATAATTTAACTTTACGGAGTCATTATGTTAAAAAAATACGTACCCTCTTTGCTGGGTTTGCTTGTAGTTTGCTGCTCTGGATCGGTATTGGCACAAGCTCAGCCAGCTGCAGACACTGCAGGTTTGTTAAAACGTAAATCGGTAGAAGAAACTATCGTTAACCGCTTACAGCAGGCGCGTCCAGATGTGAAGTTTAGTTCAGTGCGCCCTTCACCTATTGCCGGATTGTATCAAGCGCAAGTGGTGGGTGGGCCATTACTCTATGTTACACCTGAAGGTGATAAATTTATCGCGGGCGAAATTTTTACCGTTCAAGCCTCAGGTTTCGCTAAATACGAAGATCCTGCCTTGGCCGCCGAGCGCAAGAATCTAATGGCTAGTGTTAAAGCGAAGGATGCCATCGTATTTAAAGCCAAAGGTAAGACGAAAGCTGTTGTGTATGTATTTACTGATGTGGATTGTGGTTACTGCCAAAAGTTAAACAATCAAATGTATACCTACACGGATCAAGGGCAGCAAAAACTTGGCTATACGGATTTGGGTATTGAGGTTCGTTATTTAGCCTATCCTCGCGCAGGTATTCCCAGCCCTTCTGCGGATAAGTTGATCACAGCTTGGTGTTCCAAAGACCAACAAAAAGCACTTACTTTACTTAAGCAAGACCAGCCAGTACCCAGCATGACTTGTGACAACCCCGTAGCCGCTCAATTTGAATTGGGTAGTAAGGTAGGCGTGAATGGCACCCCAGCTATTTGGATGCCGAATGGTGAAATGAAGCCTGGCTATTTACCTCCGGAAGACTTGGCTAAAGAGTTAGGGATTCTGTAATTTACGGTTGCTTTTCCATCTTCGTTTTGCAATCAGGGCTGGCAGATTGACAGCCCTGATTTCCCTGAGTATCGTGGCCGTCTTTTTTTAAGATTGCTCGTCTATCTTATTTAAAACTACTTTTAGTATGCTTAGGGGAATTCACTTGAATCCAGTTAATCCTGTTCGTCCGGTACATCCTGCCGGTTCGGTAAACGCCCGTTTGGTCAATATAGGTATTTGCGGCCTTGGCACTGTAGCCAGCGGTACCATAGATATTCTTAATCGCAACAAAAGTCTTATTGATGCTCGATCAGGTTGTGATATCTCTATTATTCAAGTAGGGGCACGTCGCGATAATCCTAAGTGCGATATTTCAAATTTACATGTCACTCGCGATATCTTTGACGTTGTTAATAATCCCAATGTAGATATTGTGGTCGAGTTAATTGGCGGTACGACAGTTGCTAAAGAGTTAGTTTTGCAGGCGATTGCAAATGGTAAGCATATTGTGACTGCAAATAAGGCCCTCATTGCTCACCACGGTGATGAAATTTTTGCGGCGGCAAACGCGAAAGGTGTAACCGTTGCTTTTGAAGCAGCAGTTGCCGG
This sequence comes from Gammaproteobacteria bacterium, assembly GCA_031425935.1. Taxonomy (GTDB): domain Bacteria; phylum Pseudomonadota; class Gammaproteobacteria; order Pseudomonadales; family Cellvibrionaceae; genus Cellvibrio. The sequence goes on from JANPKH010000002.1 coordinate 5,180, forward strand.
CGGCATTCCAATAATTAAATCTATTCGCGAAGGTTTGGCTGCTAACAATATTGAGTGGATCGCAGGAATTATTAACGGCACCACCAATTTTATTCTTACCGAAATGCGCGACAAAGGTCGTGCGTTTGATGACGTATTAAAAGAAGCCCAGGCATTGGGTTACGCTGAGGCTGATCCAACGTTTGATGTGGAAGGTATAGACGCTTCGCATAAATTAGTGATTCTTGCTTCTCTTGCATTTGGTATTCCACTGGATGTGAAAAAAGTTTTCACCGAAGGCATCACTAATATTTCTACTGAAGATGTTAATTACGCTGGAGAGTTAGGTTATCGCATTAAACACCTAGGCATCGCGCGTCGTACTCCGAACGGTATTGAATTACGTGTTCATCCTACACTCATTCCTGAAAAACGTTTAATTGCCAACGTTGATGGTGTAATGAATGCTGTGTTAGTAAAAGGCGACGCAGTGGGTGCAACACTTTATTACGGCGCAGGCGCAGGCGGTGAGCCAACCGGTTCGTCAGTAGTCGGTGATATTATTGATGTTGCACGTACATTATTAGCCTCCCCTGAGCAACGCGTGCCTTATCTTGGTTTTCAGGCAGAATTTGTTGTTGAGCAAAAACATTTGCCAATGGAAGAAATTGAAACAGCAAATTACTTGCGTATGTCTGCGGCTGATAAGCCGGGTGTGTTATCCAAAATTGCAACTATCCTCAGTGATTCTGGCATCAGTATTGAGGCAATGATTCAAAAAGAAGCCAAAGAAGGGGATGCAACAGTACCGTTAATTTTGTTAACGAATTGCGTGCAGGAAAAGAAATTAATGATTGCGCTCAGCAAAATTGAAACCCTGGATTCAATTAACGGTTCTGTGCAACGCATTCGTGTTGAAAGCCTTAAATAATATTTTTTAATACATATCTCAAATCAGGTTCTTATTGTGAAATATATCAGCACTCGCGGTTTAGCTCCCGCACTTAGTTTTGAAGAAGTAGTATTAACTGGTCTGGCGCCAGATGGTGGTCTATACGTACCAGAAACCTTACCAACTTTTTCACAACAAGAAATTGCTTCTTGGGCAGGCTTGTCTTATCAAGAGCTGGCTTTCAATGTTATGAAGCCATTTGTTGCTGGCACTATTAGTGATAAAGAATTTAAAAATATTATTGCAAACGCGTACAGTACGTTTCGACATGATGCGATTGCGCCCTTAGTGCAAACTGCTCATAACGAATGGATTTTAGAGCTGTTCCAGGGGCCGACACTTGCGTTTAAAGATTTTGCATTGCAACTTTTAGGACATTTGCTTGATCATTTTTTGAAAAAAAATAATCAAAAAGTAGTGGTGATGGGCGCTACATCGGGCGATACCGGTTCGGCTGCAATTGAAGGCTGCCGTCGCTGCGACAATATTGATATTTTTATTATGCATCCCAACAATCGTGTGTCAGAAGTGCAGCGTCGGCAGATGACTACTGTGCTTGAGCCAAACGTATTTAATATTGCGCTCGAAGGTAATTTTGATGATTGTCAAAATATGGTGAAAGCCAGTTTTGGTGACCAATCATTTTTACCCGAAGGGCGCCAGTTAGTCGCTGTCAACTCAATCAACTGGGCGCGCATTATGGCGCAAATTGTGTATTATTTTTATGCGGGATTAGCTTTAGGTGCGCCGCATCGGCCAATTGCATTCTCTGTTCCAACAGGAAATTTCGGCGATATTTTTGCAGGGTACCTAGCAAAAAAAATGGGTTTGCCTATTGATCAATTAATTATTGCGACTAACTGCAATGATATTTTGCATCGCTGTATTAGCAATAATGATCACAGTAAACATCAATTGCAACATACGTTGTCGCCGAGTATGGATATCATGGTGTCCAGCAATTTCGAGCGTATGTTATTTGACTTATACGACCGCGATGGCGCTGCCATTCGCCAGCTGATGGAAGATTTCAAATCTGGCAGCATGACTTTAAAAGAATCCGCGTTATCGCGTGCCCGTGAGCTTTTCACAAGCTATGGTGTAAGTGATGATGTCACCATGGCGGTTATTCGCGATGTTTTCGAACACACGGAATACTTGCTCGATCCACATACCGCCATTGGTGTTGAAGCTGCACGCAAAACTCGTCGTCGCCATGACATTCCGATGGTGTGTTTAGCCACTGCACATCCGGCAAAATTTCCGGAAGCCGTGCGTCAAGCAGGGCAAGCAGAAGATCCAGTGTTGCCATATCACATGAATGATTTATTTAAGCGTGAAGAGCGCTACACAGTGCTGGCGCAGGACATTAAATCTGTGCAAAAATTTATTGCAGAAAATATTCGTCGATAGTCATTGTTAGCGTTATTTAAACACAACGCCGCATTAGAATTCTGATGCGGCGTTTTACTTTATAGAATTAAGAAAAATATGCAAAAAACTATTCGTCGTCGTTCAGTTGAGCAGCTCACGCCATTTGATCAAACTGTTCACCCTCTATTGCAACGTATTTACAGTGCGCGTGGTATTCAACATGAGCGTGAGTTGCAGTATCAGCTCGCACATCTATTAAAACCAAATTTTAAGGGTTTGCAAGAAGCGGTGAGTTTGTTAGCGGACGCTGTAGTCGCGCAAGCAAAAATTATTATAGTTGGTGATTTTGACGCGGATGGTGCAACCAGTAGTGCGCTTGGCGTATTAGCGTTACGCGCAATGGGTTTGCCTTCGGTGGATTTTCTAGTACCTAACCGCTTTGAATATGGTTATGGTTTAACACCAGAAATTGTTGCGGTTGCTGCGGCACAGCACCCAGATTTAATTATCACGGTTGATAATGGAATTTCTAGTATTGAAGGCGTAGCCGCTGCACGGGAATTAGGTATTGCGGTTATTGTCACCGATCATCATTTGCCTGGTAGTGAATTACCAGACGCTGATGCAATCGTAAATCCCAATCAGCCGGGTTGTGAATTTCCGAGTAAAAATCTCGCCGGTGTGGGTGTTATTTTTTATGTAATGAATGCACTGCGTGCTGAGTTGCGCCAAATGGGCTGGTTCGAAGAAAGTGGAATAGCTGAGCCCAATATGGCAAGTTTTTTAGATTTAGTTGCATTAGGCACTGTGGCAGATGTGGTGCCACTTGATCACAATAATCGAATTCTCGTCGCTCAGGGTTTGCAGCGTATTCGTGCCGGTGGTGCACGTCCAGGCATCAAAGCGCTATTAGAGATTGCTGGTAAATCATCGCATAAAATTGTCGCTAGTGATTTTGGTTTTGCCCTTGGCCCACGTTTAAATGCGGCGGGGCGCCTAGACGATATGTCGTTGGGGATTCAGTGTTTAATGTGCGACAGTGAATCTCTTGCGCGTGAGATGGCAATGCAAATGGATGAGTTGAATCGCGATCGCAAAGCCATTGAAACCGGTATGCAACAAGAAGCTATGCTCACCTTGCAAAAAGTATTGGCGGTTGATGAAAATTCTCTGCCATGGGGCGTATGTCTATTTGACGAAACCTGGCACCAAGGCGTTATTGGAATTTTAGCGTCGCGTATAAAAGATAAATATCATCGTCCAACAATTGTTTTTGCGGATGCTGGTACTAACGAAAATGGTGAGGCGCAAATAAAAGGATCTGCGCGATCAATTTCTGGCTTCCACATTCGCGATGCGCTGGATGCTATTGCTACGCGTCATCCACACTTGCTACAAAAGTTTGGCGGTCATGCGATGGCTGCGGGTATGAGTTTAACGCGTGATAACTTTACCGCTTTCGCCGCGGCGTTTGATGAAGAAGTACGGCGGCAACTAACTGACGAAGATTTGTCGGTGTTAGTTATGAGTGATGGCGAATTGAAAAATCAGGATTTTAATTTAACTTTGGCACAGCAATTAAAAGAATCCGGCCCTTGGGGTCAACATTTTCCTGAACCAGTATTTGATGGCGAATTTTATCTTATTCAACAAAAGTTGCTCGCAGATAAACATTTAAAAATGACATTATCTCATGATCCTCAGGGCCAACAGTTGATAGATGCAATTGCGTTTAACATTGATCCAAAATGTTGGCCAAATACACAAGCAAAAAAAATAAAGTTAGCTTATAAGTTGGATGTGAATGAATATCGCGGTAATAAAACGGTGCAGTTAATGGTCGACTATATTGAAGTAATTAGTCATTAATATTTATTAGTAATCCAAAGGATACCTACATAAAAAAACGGAATGACAGTTCGTCATTCCGCAGCTTTGCATGAGTCATTTAAAAATTGTTTAGAGTGCTTTTAAAAAGTCGACCAAGCGAGTTTTTTGCGTAGAGCTCAAAGCGTTATATGCATCAACCGAAGTTTGAGCCTCACTACCAGATGTACCATGCCACAAGATAGCTTGCTCTAGCGTGGTTGCGCGCCCATCATGAAGATAAGTTTCTTTACCTGTTTTTTGGCAAATTCTTGCACCGAAATCAGAAATATTTTCGCCGCGTTTTCCGTCCATGTTGGGGTCCCATTGTTGTGATCCACTATTCCAGCCGGCTTCGCCTCCGGTTGCGCAAGCTTGGCTGCCAAGTCCAATGAGCATTGGGGTTAGCCATTCGCCGCCTTCAGCGCCACCACTACTAACGTTGCCCTCATTCAAGGTGTCAGCCAATCCAGTTCCCATGTTGTGCAATAAAAAGTCTGAGTAAGGTCTGAATTCTATGTTACGCAATTCAGGCAGTGGGTGGTGCTCGCTGGTAAGGTAGTAGTCGTTTGGACCCCCGTTTCCGGCTGGGCCAGCCTTATGACAGCTGTTACAGCCAATTTGGTAGAACAAAGCTTTACCTGTTTCCACTTCGACTTTAGTGACATAGTTTGCACTGACACCTTCGACAGCTTTGGCCGCGTCGGTTATACGATCAATGTATCCATCCAAACGAGCCGCCTGTATTCCTAACAGAGAGAAGTACATGTGGGTATCATCAAACGCCGTGTTGGTTATCCGGCTAGACCCAGCAACCCCCGTACCATATCCACCGCCAGCATTGCCCGCATAGGGTCGGTTGTCGCTGGTTGCAGTGTCGTACATTTTGATTCCATCACCTACAGCTAGGTCATAGGCAAAACGGTCTCCACTGGATGCACAATTAATTTGCGCGGAGCCGCAATCCGGACCGTAGATATTATTGGGCATTCCCATGTCGAACGCCAATGCGCGAGCAATTTGATGACGCAAAGAGGCTTCGCTGCCTTTCCAGCCAAAGCGGCCCACGCGTAAGTCACCTGTCTGGGGGTCATTCACTGTACGAACACGCCCCGTAATACCGACGGGCTGATAATTAGCATTCGCAATAATATCCGATTCTTTAACGGCATCTTTTAAACCCATGCCAACGAGGCGAGGCGCAATACGCGCTGAAAACTTCGCTGGGGCGCCTGCCGAAAAATTATAGGTGAAGCTGCGGCGACCATCGCCGTAGCTAGTATCTATAGAATAAATAGACACAGTGCCTTCATCAGACGTCACAACATTTGGCATGTACCAGGTTGGTTTTATGGCATTTGCCGTTCGTGCCGGGGTGCCATTAGCATCTCGTTGAATCTTTTTCGGTTGAATTGCTTTACCGCGAGCAGGTTCTGGGCTGCTATTAGCGTCACCAATTTTGACGAGCCAGGTATCCAGGTTTTGCCCAATGGCGGGCACTACGCCATTTGAATTACGCTTATGGCAGCTTTCACAGCTGTCATTGGCGAATTGGGCTTTGATTTTGTTGTCCGCCCAAGGGAAATTATCGTTTGATGTGTCCCTTTCATTTGTCATTGTTTTTTCATTATGACCAGCATTTACAAACGAGGTGTGCGCCACACGCCGACCACGCAGAAAAGCGTTCATATTGTTAGAAGACATGTTGATTACCGGCTGACGAAAAGCTTCCTGAAACTCAAACGACCAATTAGCTTGCACTGTAGATTTACCGCCCAGCAAAGCTTCCCGGTTGGTAATTTCCGCAGAATCCCACATTATTTTTTTGGTGGTGCTGGTGCCAGAGAACCATGGGTTGCCGTCGAATGCTGGAAGTGAGCCTGTGTCCAGCCATATGTTAGTAAATGTGTCGTCAGCTGTATCCAGCAGGCCATCTATACCCGGAAGACGGGTTTTGGTATCCCAAGGCACCACGCCAGTACCTACTTTGTATAAGAAAATGGAGTAATAGTAATTTTCGTCGCCTGGATCTATTGGGTTGTGGACGCCACCCATTTCAAACTCAATATAATCCCCAACGGCCAGCGGCCTGTAGGAGGTTTGGCTCTCTGGTACACGTTTGTAAGAGGTGATGATGTGTCTATATTTTTTCCTGGATGTATCACCCGTTTCGGTGTTGATTTTTTGCGCCGCAGTAAGCCCGTTGACTGAGTCGTTCGTTATGTCTTCTACTAGCTCGGTAGTGTTGTTTCCCGAGGCGTTTATCCTCCATTTGTCGACTTTGTTGCTGCCGCCAGTATAAAAATAGCGAAAATCTCTGGCTGCGATTAATTCATGATCTGTTTCAATCTCAAAAATTATTTCGCTGATGCCGGTAGAAACCTTGTCGGTAATTTTGTATTTGGACGAACGACTACGGAAATAATGTTGCTTGAAGCTGAGGTAGTTTTGCTCATTGAAGCCTTTGGTATGGCGATTATGCACCCGATCACCGAGCTGGGTAACGAGATAGCCGTTGGAGTCCAGGTATTGTGAATTCGCTTGTTTTACGGTGCTAGTGTCGTATAAAGCTTTAACCACCGGAAAGGTATAACTCAATGCGCTGCTGTTAGTACAGCTGGTAAAGTTAAAGTTGATCACGTCGCCTGGTTTATTACCGGTCAGGTTAAATTCCTGCCCTCCGCCGACTGTGGTCGCAGGGGCAGTAAACATATTTTGGCTATAGGTACTGCTGGGAGCATTCACACCGTAATAAACAATCGCGCCGGTACAAGCGGAGTTTACAAAAAAGGTAATGGTAGAGCCCGAAGTCCGGTCACCGAAATTGGGTACGGGTACCGGATAGTCGACTAGGACAACATTACTAGCCTGTGCTACAGCGGCGGTACCGGGGCCTTGGTCAGTGACTGTAACGGTCACCGAATAATTGCCATTCGCGCTATAGGTGTGCGCGGGGTCCTCTAGGGTTGAGCTCTGTCCGTCACCGAAGGTCCAGGCATAGGATGCAATACCCGCGCTATCACTGTCACTGGCGGTGGCGTTAAACGTACAAGTTGTGCCAGAGGTGGGGCAACTGGCGGTAAAGTTCACTGAAGGAGGCACATTCGTCACGTAATTCCACGATGTGTAATCAGCAGTGCCCGGACCAGGTGTATAGACTTGCGTCCCGCCTGTATGCAGAGTGCTATACACCCTGAAGCGGACAATATCACCCGATACGTAGGCACTGCCGTCGAGATCCCATGTGTAAGTGAAAGTGCCGTCGCCATTGTTCACCTCAACCATGGTTTGGTTTGCAATATGATCACCAAGCGCATTTTTCTTTACCCAAAGAGCGGTGTTGTTGTGGTCTTCCGCGTAGGTAACGGTATATTTGACTTTGTTGGTTGCACTGACCCAGCTAGCTTTGATGGTGCCGATGGTTTTTGTCGTGACTGATTTTGTTGTCGCGCCGATTGCCGAGTTGTTATCCGTAACGGTTAGATAAACGTCGTAGGTGCCGGCCGCTGCATAAGTATGTGATGGGCTTGCTGCCGTCGAGGCGTAGGAATCACCAAAATTCCACGCGTAGGAATAGAGTGTGCCGTCAATGTCCGTACTGGTATTGGTGAATGTACATACTAATTGTGAACAGCTAGCTGTGAAATTGGCGACGGGTGCCACGTTAGCAATGGTGACGGTTTTAGCTGCTGCTGGGCTGCTTATAGCACCTTCGTTATCTGTTACGGTTAATGTGACCGTCTTATTGCCACGTGAAGTGTAGTTTTTAGTCGGGTTCTGGCTGGTTGAGGTGGTGCTATCGCCAAAGTTCCACAAATAAGAACTTATGCCTCCGGCGGCATCGTCAGTGCTGGTGTTGGTGAAGCTGCATACTTCGTTTGTACAGGTAGAAGTGAAGTTGGCGGTGGGAGCGATATTGGGTGTTGCCGTTTTCGTGGTGGTTCCAGTAGCAGCGCCAGTGTCAGTCACCGTAAGTGTGACTGTACGATTGGTACCGTTTGCATAAGCGTGCGATGCCGTTACACCGCTGCCGTTTCCCGTGCTATCTCCCCAGTTCCAGGAATAGGTTAGCGCCTGGGCCTCGGGGTCGCTAGATGCACTGGCATTAACGTTACATGTCAAACCAGTACAACTTATTGTGAAGCTGGCGATGGGGGCGGCATTATTGGCGTAAGTGTAAGGGGCTGTCCAAGTGCTTGAGGTAGGCCCAGGGGTAAAAAGTTGAGTACCATTAATGGAGCTATAAACCCGGGCAACGATACTATCTCCGTTAATGTAAACAGTAGGGTCCGGGTCATATGAATAGGTATAAGTGCCATTTCCATTGTTTGTTTGGGTCATTAATGGGGTGAGATGTTGAGTGCCATTTTTCTTGGCAAATAATTGAACGTTAGTGCGCGCTTCACCGAAAGTAACTGTGTACTTGAGCTTACCATCGGACCTCTTAGCAATGGTGAGGGGATAAATTACCGTTTGCGCGCTTGCAAATGACACCCATGCCATGCACAACACAGCAACATAACAAATTAATCGCCGCATAGATTTTTGTGTAGAAAAACCTAGGGGGTTTAACTTTTTACTTTTGCCCAGGAACGTCATAGCGAGTCCTCAGTTATTATGTTGTTTAATTGCTGGGTAGCAGTAGAACTAATGGAGCAGATACGCTTGGATAAATGATGAGTCACCTAACAAGCATAGATGCGGTGGCGTATAAAGCCACAAAATTCCCATTTTTTTGTTCGATTTATATACTGTGCGGCGCTTAGATACACAAAAAGATTAAAGGGTTAATTTTGGGAAAAATCGTTACGGCTTAGGTTCTTTTTGCACACATTTTTCGCTGAGTTTTCCACTATCAGACGAAAGCGTGCCAAATCCTAAGATTAAAGCATTATTAAAAATGTCGAAGTCGTTATTTAATTCAAAATTGAAAGATTCTAGATGCTGCAAAGCAGTTAAATGAGCGTGCGAATAATGCGGAGGAAGAGAGGTTACCGATTCCATTAACGTTTACTTAATTGGTTGGCATTGCTTTTCCAGGGGTAGATAAGGGGATTTCAGGCAGATAACTCTCCGTTTTTCTAAATTCAAGTTTTCAAAATTTTGTGGAAAATATTTATTGAACAATGTTTTAAATTCACCGTTCGCCTGTATTGTTTTAAAACCATTTTTTAATCGTTCTGCAATTTTCGGAAATCGTGCACTAACATAAAAATAAATAGGAAATGCGTAATCAATTTGCAGATTTGGTTCAATCAAAAGCTGAGGAGTAGTGGAAAGTTTTTCTTGATAGATAGCTTCAATTTCATTAATACCCAAGGGCACGCAATCAAAGCGGTTCGCGGCGAGCATTCCGATTAACCCGTCGAAAGAGCTAGCTAAAATAGGGTTAAAACCATTAAACGAGTAAATGTCGACATCTGCCCATCCCAAACCCTGCCCAATGCGAATACTTTTAAAGGCATTTAAATCTGTGACGTTACTCAAATCTATTTTGCTCTCTCTATTAATCAAACAAATGCGGTGCCCAAGCTGTCCATGTAAAATATCGACGGGGATCTCAATAACATTTTTTTGGGCAATGATAGAACCGGGGGAGGACCACCAAAGATTAACTTGATCGCCTTTATCAAGTATAAGCGCTAAACGGTTTGCGCCTGGATCATTAATGACATAGTGCTCTAAAAGATAGGTTCCGTATTCGGCTTTGGTTTGCTCAAGGATCAGTTTAATCAATTCGAGTTTATAGGCTTGACGCGCCTCTGATACGTCTTTCAGCATGGGGTATTTAATTACCATGGGGGCTTCTTTGGTGGAACCCGATGCGCTGTACGCGGCCACTATGCATAACATTAAGCATTGCCGCCAAAAAAATCGGGGTGACCAAAAAATACGCATAAGCAGTTCCTTTAATAAATATCAATTTTATCACAGTTCTACATTGGCTTTATGCTGCAATTGATTCTATATCGTAAAGTAGCCTGCAGTGGGCATGCAAATAGCCTCCAAAAAACACAAGGGCTCTCCAGAGATTGCAGTTTTTCAGCGATGGTGTAGCTCATTTTGCATACCTAATTAACCCAAAAATATTTCACCAACATGCTTACGGACATCAACACAACCAAATATTTTAAGTGCATTGGGTTAATTTTGAATAAGAAATTAGCACCCATCCAAGCACCAACAAATTGGCCAAGCATCATGACGCCACCGAGTACCCAAATCACTTTTCCGGACAGCGCAAAAATGAGTAAGGATGCGATATTGGTGGAGAAATTCAAAACCTTCGCCACAGCGGTGGATTGAATAATATCAAGGCCGCGTAACGCAACTCCTGACAAATTAAAAAAGGAGCCGGTACCTGGGCCCAGAATTCCATCGTAAATACCGATAACCGGCACCACAAAATTGCGGTAAGTTGTGTGCGAGACTTTTTCGGTATGGGTATTTTTAATAACGTGTTGCGAAAATAAAAAATAAATGGCAATCACTACCAGAACAATGGGAATTAAAACCTTAAGTGATTCTGCATTTATAAACTGAACTGCAATAGTGCCAAGTGAAGCACCAATAAAAGCAAATAGCATTAAACCTTTCACCTCGCTTAATTTAACCTTGCCTTTACTAACCATAATCACGCTGGCCGTCGCAGTACCAATAACACTTTGCAATTTGTTAGTGCCAAGTGCAAATATTGGTGATATGCCGGTCATCATTAATGCAGGTACAGTAATTAAACCGCCGCCTCCCGCTAAGGTGTCGATAAAGCCTGCGATAAACGAAACAAGGAGCAAGAGAAGAATTATATCTAGCGAAAAGCCAAAAAATTCCAAGGAGACCGCCTATGATGAAATTGTTAATTTGATTATGCGAGAGCCCGCAGAAAGGAATTCACTGCGTCCAGTTACACAAGCGCCAAGCCTAAGAAATCCTATAACTGTAAAGTTAACAATGATGAAAATCTATCTCTGCATTCAATTCTTTTAACAGCGTATGCTTTTTATGAGTCCTCTTAAGAATTAGTCTTAGCCCTCAAAAAGGACTATAAATTTTTTTTTAGATGGTGCCTCCTTTAACTAGTTACCTAATAACACATATTGCTAGCTCGCTCCTGAGTTGAAGAAGTGTGACTTGGCAATTTTTACTATTGGTTATTGCCATCCGGTTTTGCTAGTGTTACAAATGACAACGTTGCCATTTGGTGATTTTCATTATCTAATCAACGCATTTGCACGTTGTTAACAGCATCGTCACGGGTAGTTTTTAATTAGGGTGAAGAGGATTTGGATGGCCTCGTAGTTTTTCAGCCTTTCATAAACAATAATTAAGTAAAGGGTGAGTACATGAATCAATTAATTTCTTTGTCGCTCAAGAGCTCTGTGGTGTGTTTGATTACACTCTGCGTTAGCTTATTGAGTGGTAATGCCTATGCAGTGAATTGCAGTGCTATTCCTGCTTGGAACAGTGCGGCGGTTTACACCAAGGGTCTACAAGCGAAGGAAGCCGGTAAAGCTTATGAAGCTAAATGGTGGTCACAGGGTCACAGCCCTATAAGTCATTCTGGCCAATGGGATGAATGGGCTTTGCTAGGTAATTGTGATGGCGTTACGTCGTCGAGCCTAGCTTCCAGTATGAAGTCATCCAGCTCGGTAGTTGCGAGTGCGAAGTCCTCTCTGGTTGCGACTAGCAGCTCGTCTGTTGTTGGCAGTAAATGTACTTCGGTGCAGTATGTTGCGGGTACTTCGTATAACGCTGGTCAGCTCGTACAAAATGCAGGTAATGAATACAGTTGCACGATTGGTGGGTGGTGCAGCTCTTCGGCGGCTTGGGCGTATGCCCCAGGTACAGGAACTGCGTGGAATAGCGCTTGGGCTTTAGTAAGAAGCTGTTTGGTGTCAACTTCTTCAGTTGGGTCTTCGGTGGCATTAAGTTCAGTTAAATCTTCTGTTGGTGCAACGAGTTCATCTGTAGGCTCTGTTGGTACTAACAAATTACCCAAGCATGCCTTGGTGGGCTACTGGCATAACTTTGATAATGGTAGCGGTTTGATTCAAATGGCAAGTGTTGATAATACTTGGGATGTGATTGTAGTTGCATTTGCCGATGACGCAGGTAACGGCAGCGTTGCTTTTAACCTCGACCCAGCGTTGAATAAAGCACAATTTATAGCGGATGTTGCAGCTAAAAAAGCGCAAGGCAAAATAGTGGTTTTGTCATTTGGCGGGCAAAATGGCACGGTAACATTGAATACTCCGGTTAACGTGACCAACTTTGTAAACAGCACTGCAGCAATCATGCGTGAGTACGGTTTTGACGGCATTGATATCGATTTGGAGAGCGGTGCTAATGTATCTTGGGGTGCACCAGTCATTGCTAATCTGGTCACTTCAATCAAACAACTGAAAACTCAATTCCCTAATTTATATTTATCTATGGCGCCGGAACATCCTTATGTTCACGGCGGGTTAGTTGCAGCAACAGGTATCTGGGGTGCTTATTTGCCGTTGATTAATGGTGTTCGTGATGAGTTGAATCTTCTTCATGTACAGCTGTATAACAACGGTAGTTTGGCGACGCCTTATGCTAACCAACCTTTACAAGCTGGTACGGTCGACTTTATGGTTGCCTCTATTAAAATGCTGATTGAAGGTTTCCCTATCGCTAACAACACCAACTTCCAAGGCTTGCGCCCGGATCAGGTGGCATTAGGTGTGCCTTCAGGTCCTCGCTCAGCAGGCTCGGGTTTTGTAACTATCAACGATTTGAACAATGCAGTGAATTGCCTAAGCAAATTAGTTGGTTGCGGTTCTATCAAGCCTAATCAAGCTTACCCGACCTTCCGTGGAGTAATGACCTGGTCAATCAACTGGGATGTGGCTGATGGTCGTCCGTTCTCAGTACCCGTTAAGAATAATTTGAAAGCTCTTCCTTAAACGTTCAATGAGTTAGTGATGAGGCTTTTCCTCGGTGGGATAAACTTCATCGCTAACATTTGGATCTACTTTAAATAATATTTTACTCGACGCGATCCAGCCATCATTGCCGTGTGCTTGCAAAACATAGTGGCCTTCTGGTGTATCTACTCCACCTAATGTTAATTTTTCTCCGCGTGTAAAACTTACTTGATAAGTTTGGCCGTCGTTGCCATCAATATGGCCATACCAGCTAATGCTGTTGTAATCGTGTTTTTCAATATTATCTATAACGACTTTGTAATCGTGCTGACCTAAATCAGTAATACTAACGGTGACGGAATCTCCGGGCATTAGTGTTTCGATTTTTAAACTATCTAATTGAATAAATTGTCTTCCATCCGTAAATTCTTCTGGCTTGAGTGGTAAATGTTTTGGTGTTTTTTTTGTGTTTTCCCAAGTAGTTGTGCGCTGCAAAGCCGCCTCTACTGCCACAGGATCAAATTGTACATTAGGTCTACGTTCGCGCATGGCTTCAAGACGGTCTTGCAAGTGCGTATATTTGTCGGTGTCTTTTTTGCTGGATGATTGTGCAGAGTTTGCCAAGGTAGGTGATGACGGCATAACGGTTGTGTCAGCTTGACTGAGGGTTAAATTTTCCTGCGGGACATTCACGGCACGCACGCTTGTTGCAGTAGTATCGGTAGTATTGAATTTATAAAATGCAACAGCACCTAGGCATACAGAAAAGCCTATAAGCCAATAATAATTTTTATTATTCATAAAAAATCCTACGATTAAATTGACATCTTTTTATTTTAAATAAATGGGCCCGCGTTAATAACTTAACCGTGTTAATAAGAGGCTATGTTAATAACTGGGTAGCGATAACAACTACGCCGCGATAATAATTTATCGCGGCGTAGTTGGTTGCAACGTAAATATAAAATTCCAGAACTAAAATACGTTTCTTGAATTAACGCTTAATGCGAAACCAATTAATATTCCAGCCCCCCGATTTTGCAAATATCCCAAGATTATAAGTGCCTGCATTGATATTAACGGTTTGGGAAATGGTAGTCCAATTCTGCCAGCCGCCAGTGTTGGGAATGGCAAGTTCACCCAATTGAATCGTACCACCGTTTAAATCTAACGATAAACGGCTCGTTGCATTAGGGCTCGAAACACGATACTCAATAGTGTAAGTCCCTGATGTTGGAATATTAATGCTGCTATAGGCCATCCAGTCATTTGTATCGATCCAGCCAACATTTAAACCTCCGCCCGTATCGGTGGTGTTTTCAGTTTGAACACCATTGTTAGCAAAATAATTTTCTGCTTGAACTAAGGTATTAAAGCCGGAGTTAGAAGAGACCACAATTGAACTGGCTTGGTCATTAAAACCATCACTCACCAAACAACTCGCATCCCCCGTTTTAACTACACTGTTTCCGCTAAAATTATCATCTTGGTAGAGTGTGATTGAATAACCACTCTGTACGCGTAGGGAAGAAATATCATTGTTCATAATGCCGAGTGCTTGCAATTGGCCGAGGGTGTAGCGGCCAACTGGCAGCCCTACGGTGTAGCCACCAAAGTCACAATGTTGTGACAGTTGCGCAGGACCACTACTACCAGCGGTGGGCCTAAAGTTTGCAATTTCATCGCGTATATTGTGTATCGCCAGTGCGGCATAGGCTTCTTGATCCTGACCTACCGGGATTCCACAGGGCAAGTTGCGGCATAGTAAATTTGGATTTGAAAAGCGATTAATGCGTGAGGCGTTGAATGATTGACCGTAGGCCATGATCGTAACAAATTGATTATCTACTCCATAGCCAACGCCATAGCGAAAGCGTGTTCCCGAAGTGTTTCCTTGTCGACGAGAATGATTTAACCCCATGTTATGGCCCAGTTCGTGCGCCATAGTCATTGATCCGCAATTTGGGCCCACAACATTCCAAGTCCAATTTTTATCAACCGAAACATAACCAAGGCCACAGCTTCCTTTTTCGTGCAGCTGCGATACAAAATCAGCACCGAGTTGATCGCGCAACGCGATAATAGAATTATTCAGCCGTAAATCTCCAAGTACTACGCCCATATCCGCACCAGGCTGTTCATTAGCTCGCACGCCGACAAGACGCAATTGAATGTCCACCTGGCTGTCTCTATAGGCTGCGTTCATCTGGTTTACCCAACTATTCATTGCGGTTTGTGGGTCACCACCAAAATAGTTTTTTGAATAGGTGTCGTACAAAACCAACAGATCCACTGTGGCAGCTTGAACTAAACGTGCACCCAATGTACAAGTTGTAATGATCAACAGTATTAATTTCACGGTGAATATTTTTATTTTTGTGCCATTCATTGCGTTGCCTCTTATTTATTGTTTGAGAGTGGAATGAAGTTTTTTAACCATCATTTTGCCTGAGTGAAATGCAGCTAATTTCCATCCGATAATCAAGTTACATCGTAAGAATCTCGCGTAATTGAAAATCCAGAAAAAGCCTTACTTTTTACCACTGCCAAAACTAGCATTAACAGTTAAAAAGAGCATGTGATGTTGGTCACAGGCGTAATAATGCAGCCCATATTGCGTAAAGTAGAACTAGGTATTTTTTTTAAAATTTTATTAGGACACGTACCACATTTTAAGTGGGACTGATTGGGTGTTTTTTCTATAATTTTTAATCTAAAAAAAATCATTCATACTTCGTTTTTTATGTTTTATGCTTACGCATTAGAACGCATAAAATAGGAGTAAGGGGAGTTATAATGATTTTTTAAGTGCTGAGTAGTTTGTGCGCATGAGGCTTTTTTGCAATGTTTATTTAAGACTTAAAGATGTGTCTGTGATTCGGATGGATGGAGAAGGTGATGGTACCTCTGAAGCAGTACTGAAGTTAGTTATTAAGGGCCGATGGATAGTTATTATTTTTCGTTTAACATTTTCATTAATATCGTCGATACGTTACTGGCGATCAATGGTTGGGCTTCTGCATTGGGGTGAAGTCCATCACTTTGGAATAACTCATTGCGCGTTGCTACACCTTCCAATAAAAATGGCACCAGTGGTAAATCGTTTTTTACTGCCAATTGAGGATATATTTCTTTAAATTCACGAGTGTAGCGGGGGCCATAGTTAGTGGGGATTTGAATTCCAACTAAAAGCACTTTCGCGCCTGCCTTCTTACTGGCATCAATCATTGTTTGTAAATCTTGGTGCAATAGTTTTAAAGGCTGGCCGCGTAGCCCATTGTTGGCACCTAATTCCAATATCACAATTTTGGGTTTATGTTGCGCCAGTAAAGCTGGTAGCCGTGTTACGCCACCACTGCTTGTTTCCCCGCTTACGCTTGCGTTAATCATCTGCAAATGATGTTCTTTCGCTAATTGGTCCTGCAGTAAGCTTACCCAGCCTCGCTCTACTTGTATGCCGTAACCAGCACTTAGGCTGTCACCGAGGACTAGAATGTTTTCAGTTTTATTAGCGGCGTAAGAATGAATGGCAAGGGCCACTAACGTTAATAGAAGAATTTTTAGCTTATGCATATTGATGAAGCTCTGATTTAAATAATGATGGGGATTGTCTGAGCTTCTGACAATTACTCGTGCTGAACGTTCTCGGCGTAGATGCATTTATGAGGTGGTCATTTGATGAAAGCAATTCACTTAAGGCTTGGGTTTAATTCGTAGGCTTTTAAGTATATGGGTCCACCTGTACCGTTTACTACCCTTCATAGGAAAAAAACGACAATATATGGGGGAGGATGTTAAAAAGCTGAATCTAAAGGATTAATTTTTTACACTAAGATTGATCACCTTTTTAGTTGGTCTGTTTAAACATTGGTTACTTTTTATGAAATATGAATTTGCACATTTAACCGATTTATGGCTAGTTTTCAAAGAAGGAACTTCGTAAATAAATATGGTGACAATTGTCAGTCATAACATCACGTACAATTCAGTTTCTTGGTGGCGTTAAAAATTTTAACTTAATTAATATATTCAGAACTATTTTAGTTCAATCATGCCTGACTTTTATTGGCCAATTATGCGGGTTACTCAATTATGTCTTCTGTTGCTATGGTTGAAGCGAAAGCAATAACTAAAAGTGTCCATACCCAAGAGGGTGAATTAATTATTCTTCACGATATGTCTTTGGCTGTGATGAAGGGCGAGTCCGTAGCGATTACGGGTGCGTCTGGTTCAGGTAAATCCACGTTGTTGGGAATTTTGGCTGGGCTTGACGTACCAAGTAGCGGTGACGTTGTCTTAAATGGCAATATATTAACCGCTTTAGATGAAGAAGGGCGAGCAAAAGTTCGGGCTGAAAATGTCGGTTTTATTTTTCAATCCTTTCAGTTGTTGCCTGGTTTAACTGCGTTGGAAAATGTCATGTTGCCGTTAGAATTGCGTGGCAATAAAGCCGCAAAATCATTGGCCATAGATTTTCTAAGCCATGTGGGTTTGGAAAAAAGATTAAACCATTATCCACAACAATTATCCGGCGGTGAGCAGCAACGAGTTGCAGTGGCAAGAGCCTTTGCAAGCCAGCCCCGTATATTATTTGCTGATGAACCCACGGGTAACTTGGATAGCACAACTGGCGCACGAATCATTGAGTTATTATTCGATATGAACCGCGCGCAGGGTACCACCTTAATTTTTATTACTCATGAAGATCGGCTTGCTGCGCTTTGTCAAAAACAGATTGAATTGTCTGCTGGTACTATTGTTTCTTTTCGTGAATAAGTTGTTGCTTGCGCAGCAAAGGAATTCGTAAATGTTAGCGTTAAAATTATTGATGCGTAATTGGCGCAGCGGTGAGCTTAAATTACTAGGGGTTTCACTTATTCTTGCGGTTGCGGTATTGAGTGGAATTTCTATTTTTACGGATCGACTGGAGTCAACTTTACTGGTGCAAAGCAACAGTATTTTGGGTGCTGATGCAGTTGTGAGTGGTTCACAACCACATAATCCAGTGTGGGCCGAAACAGCTGCTGCTGCAGGTATAAAACATACACAAGCTACCTTTTTCGTATCGGTAATTTACGCTGGGGATGAAATGTTACTGGCCGCGGTAAAAGCGGTGAATGCTGGCTATCCTTTGCGTGGTGAATTCGAAATTAGTGATATCCCCTATGCTATTAATCCGAGCGACATCAGTATCGCTAAAGGGATCCCTGCGCAGGGTGAGGCTTGGGTGGACTCTCGCTTATCATCATTATTAAAAATAAAAATTGGCGATAAAGTTGCAGTGGGTGAATATGAATTAACGGTTGCACACATACTGATTCGCGAGCCCGACGGCGTAAATCAATTAAGCTCATTCGGCGCTCGTTTAGTCATGAATGCTGAGGATCTTCCGTTAACGAAGATAATACAACCTGGCGGTAAAATTGATTATCAATGGTTACTGGCTTCTGATAATACACAAAAACTTACTAAATTTGTTGACGACCTAAAACCGCAACTCAGTAAAAATCAAAAAATAGAAAATATTGATTCCTCTCGTGCCAGCTTGTCTACCACTTTAAAAACAGCCAAAAATTTTTTATTGTTGACCGCGGTTATTGCAGTGCTTTTGGCAGGTGTTGCAATTGCAATTGCTGCACGACAATTTTCCGAGCGCCATACTAATCAAGTTGCCTTAATGAAAAGCCTTGGTGTTAGTGCGTGGCGCATCCGCTCTTTGTACTTTGGCCAGCTATTTTTATTGGGCGCATTAGCTGCATTTATCGGTTTAGGTATTGGTGTGATTATTCAGCAGCTGGTTGCCTCCAGCTTGCAAAAGCTGTATCACATTGTTCTTGTCCAATCGAGTTTTTATCCCTATATACTGAGTTTTTTTAGTGGGTTAATTTGCGTTACATTTTTTGCATTGCCTGCACTTTGGTTTTTGCCCACGGTCCCGCCTCTTAAAATTTTACGTCGCGAGCTTGAAGTTAACCTGCCGCAGGTATGGTTGCAGGGTGGACTGGCATTGCTTGCTATTATTCTATTGGTAATTTTATTTAGCCGTGACATAAAAATTGCACTTATTATTTCTGCTGCAATTATCGTTGTGTTGGCGTTAACGCTTGTTATGGCTTGGGTATTGTTGCGCTTGAGCAAAAAATTGGCTCTAAATCTGGGTGGCATTTGGCGTCTTGCATTTGCTAGCATGCAGCGGCGGAAAGGCCAAAGCATGGTGCAAATTTTAGTATTTTCGCTAGCGATGATGTTGTTGCTCACGCTTACGATTATCCGTACTTCATTGATCGCTGATTGGAAAGTACAGGTTGCAGCCGATGCACCCAATCATTTTTTAGGTAATATTAATGCTGCGGATGTGAGCAGTGTAAGTGCGTGGACTGAACAGCATAAAATAAAAAAATCTCCTATATATCCAGATGTGCGCGGGCGATTAGTTAAAATTAATGGTGTTGAACCTAGCGAAGAACTACGCGATAAAAATAATTCACTTAAACGCGAACTAAATTTAACCTGGTCTGCGGTATTGGCAGAGGGTAATGAATTAACGGGCGGTAGTTGGTGGGGCTCATGGAAAAAAAATACTGCGAATCTTGTTGGTGTTTCCGTAGAGGTGGAAACTGCTAAAAAATTGGGCTTAAAAGTGGGCGATCAACTAGATTTTTCTATCGGTGGTTTAGCACTACAGGCAGAGGTCGCTAGCTTTAGGCGTGTGGATTGGAAATCCATGAAGCAAAACTTCTTTTTTATTTTTGAGCCCTATGCGCTCGATAAATTTTCACCAACTTATGGCACGAGTATTTTTGTGCCCAAAGAACATAAAATATCCTTAAACCAGTTTTTGCGAGATAATCCCACCATATTAATGATTGATTTTGGTCAAATTATTGGAAACATACAAAAAATTATTAGTCAGGTAAGTGACGGTATACAACTTGTGTTGTGGCTGACATTGGTTGGTGGTTGTTTGGTGTTGTTGGCGGCGGTAATGAGCAGTATTGATAGTCGTAAACAAGAGGCTGGGTTGCTGCGCGCATTAGGTAGCCCACGTAAATTAATTTTAGGTAGTGTGCTAATAGAGTTTGCCATTTTTGGTTTCCTTTCTGGCTTGATAGCCGTTATCGGCGCTGAATTTCTAGTGTTTAGTTTGCAGCTATTTGTATTTAAAAACCCTATACAACCGCACTATATTTATTGGTTATTTTCTCCACTTATAGGCTGTATATTTGTGGCTAGTTTAGGTGTTTTTTCCTGCCGTCAGGTAGTGACTACTCCACCAGCGGTGGTGTTGCGTGAGGCGGCTTAATGGTTATGATAGAGAAATTTAAGAATAATTTAAGGAGTAGAAGACGCCAGGAATCATACCAAAAAATTACTTGGTGTTAAGCTTTAAGCTATGTGGTTGGTAATGTTTCATAAACTATTAGGCATAAGCAAAATGAGTAAGGAAATTAATTTTCGTTTGGCTGATGAAAACGATAAGCCATTTTTAATTAAGCTTAGAAATGAAACTATGAATCCTCATATTTTCAATGCTGGCTTAACGCCGAATGATAGTAATCACATTGAACGAATTAATTACCGCTTTGACTGTGCAAGTATCGTTCTTTCAGACGATGAAGAAATTGGATTACTTAAAGTGGTGAAAGAAGGTAGTCTGTGGGATCTTGTACAAATTCAATTAGTTTCTTCAATGCAAGGTAAAGGAATTGGTAGGAAAATTATATTAGAGGTTTTGAATGAAGCTTTTAAAAATAATGTAGGTGTAAAATTGAGCGTTTTTAAAACCAATCCTGCTAAAAATTTATATATCGAACTTGGTTTTAAAGTGTATTTAGAAACCGAAACAACTTATGAAATGCAAGTAAATGCTTAACAAGGCTATAAAATTCACTATTGTTTGGAGCCAAGCGGATGGAATGAATTAGATTTAGCTCTGAAATTTTTTATTACCTAATGCTGATTTTTTAGCTGCTGCTCTGCACTCCGCAAAAGCTTTGTCCATTTATTTAGCCAGCAACAGTTGTGATCAAAACCTTCTATTACAGTTAGGGATTGTCCAATTTTTTTCAGAAAAGGTTGGTTTATTTTTGGCGGTACTACTTCGTCACGGCTACCGGAAAAATGAACTTGTGGAATTTTTCGCAGTGGAATTGTAGTGGCGATGTTTACTGATTTATTGAGAGATGAGAAACCTTTGTGACTTGTCCATGCGTCTATATCCATATTTGCCGCAACGGTTATGACGCCATTTACTGTTTGTAATTGTTGCGCAATTAACATCGCCAATGTTCCGCCACCACTGTGTCCAATTAAAATAATCGGCAGTGTTTGTTGATCGCTTGGCAAATTTTTAATTTTTTCTTCGATAGCATTTTTCATTAGATCGACAACATCGGACGAGTAACGTGCATCTGTCCAATAGTGAGAGTTACAAGGGCTAGTATTAGTTGAGTGCCCTAAAGTTTTATAAAAATCGCTTTCTTGATAATAACAAGGTCGCCCGAGATAAAAACTAAGTTGTGAGTCCTGCTTCATTAGTTCGAGAGCTAATGGGTATTGCGGTGTGGGGTTACGCGAAATCAAAAATCTTTTAATCCACGGAGTACCGTCACCTTCAATATAAATATGAATAGCGTCATTTCTGTTATTTTTTGCAGATTGCTCCAGTAACAATAATTTAAATTTTTTTATTTGAATCCATTCTGTTTTTAAGCCAATAGACCAATCTGTAAGCTTAATAGGTTGAGGGCCAGCACAACCTGCCAACCCCACAGCTATTAAAATGCTTAATGAACGGATAGCTTTGTATAGTAGGGGAGTAGACATTGTCTAATCTGCCAAGCGCGTTAAACGGTAAAATCGTAGGGAATAGCCGTGATATTGCACTTCAGTGGGCTCAGAAATGGAGTAGTACTTTTGCAACAGCATTAATTCTTCTGCTTCGTTAGAAAATTGTGCTAACCAAGGCATATAAACGTAAAAAGCGGTAAGTGGCGCTGTAGGATATTTTAGGTGGCCGATGTCGACAATTTTATAGGAAAAATTATTTCGCCAATCGATAGTGCGATTTAATGACGTTGAGTCAATATAAATACCGCCCATAGTATTCCATGCATAGCCCGGATCAGCATTCCAGGTAATGATAGTAGTGTCTGGTGTTATTGGCATGGCTTTGTGCATTAGGTTAAAAAGCTTATCCTCCGCTGCAAATGCAGCGCTATAAACAAAACCATTTCCTTGAGCTTCGCCCGCACTGTCAATTTGCAATATTGAATGTTTGCCAAATGATGTTGAACCAAAAAATAATTTTGAAAGCGGATCAATTGTCCAAAAGGTTTGCAGCGTGAACAAAATCAATAGTAAGCTTAAAATGCTCGTGCGAATTTTTCTCGAATTGATGGCTAACGGTAAACTCAATAGTGTAAAAAACACTAAGAAAAAACTGCCGTGCACTACATAACGGGGGATGATATAAGTTATATAGGTAAGATTAAATGTTATAAAAGCCAAAAAACTCATCAATACCGGAAGAATTCCCCACCAGCGATTTTCTTCTAAATAGTTGTGTGAAAAATTCAAATTACTTTTCGCAGCTATATCTTCAGTTGTATCTTCAGTTGTGTTTTCAATTGTAATGTTTTCTTTAAGATCATGTATGTTTGTAACGATGTCGAGATTAATGACGGCATTTCTTATGGTTAAGCGTCGCTGTCTTATTGCTTTGCCAGTCGCTATCAACAAGGCCACAATAATGCTTAATCCAAGTAGCCAATGGAAATTAAGAATAAAGATTTCACCGGCACGGTTGATCATTACTCTTGTATTAAAGCCAAAACAATTCCAGCCATTTGAGTCAAATTTCAGTGCATTGGTGTCGGCCCACACACCGGCCTTTTGGGCGGTTGAGTAAAGTTTAAAAGCTATTCCGGGTGAGAATAAACACACTGCGCGGAATAAATTGGCTGACAATGTTAAGGTTTTATTATCGTAGGTTGGGGGAAGTAGTTGCCCAAGGCTTGGCCAACGCTTAACGCGCAATTCACGAAACATAATTAGCGCTGAGTAAAGGCCTATTCCTCCCAATATGCTAAGCCAATACATCATGCCTGTTGCTTTAGAAAAAACCATAAACAGGCTGAATGCGGTAAACAAACCATAGCGACCATATAACAAACAAGCTAAGGCCGCAGTAAAAAATACGAGCACCGGAAAATCAGTATTGAGAAAAATGGAAGTCGCAAAAAATAAAGGGTCTAAAGCAAAAATGGCGGTGGCTAAGAGTATTTCTACAAAATAAGATTTTTTTGGTAGAAACCAGCAGAAAATTTTGTAGACACAGAATACTGAAAACGTCGCAAGCAACGCATTGGTTAAATTGAGTATTAATAGATTAGGGTAGTCAATGAGTTGACCCAGCACTAACAAACCAATATAACCCATGGCTGGGTGACCAAAGACGTTATAGGTTTGCATTATGATATGCGGCAACTCACGCCAATTGGTCATCGCGTGCGTTGCGTTGACTGCTTCCACTAATCCACCCCAATAGGTGGCGGCATCCCAGCGCGGTACTGTATCCAGGTAGCAACATTGCAATGCGAAATAAGCAAACAATAATAAACTGAGGAAATATTTTTCCTTGCTCTTCTGTAAATCCAAGTTTTTCCCCTCGAGTTTAATTCAAGTAGTTGCGCTAAGCTTTTCTTGCTAAGCACTAGTACCTGCGGACACATAAAAATTACTTTAATGTTTTTGAAGCTAAATAATAATGTTAATAAAACTAAAATATCTACTTATTGAGTCAGTCGTTCCAAGCGATAAAAACGCAGGCTATGGCCTAGCGATTCTACTTCAGTTGGCTCTGAAACTTTATAGAGAGAGCGCAATTGCGCCAGCTCGCTTTCTTCGTCAGAAAATTTAGAAAGCCACGGCATATAAACATAAAATGCATTATTGGGTGCTTGTGCGGGATCCAGGTTGCCAATATGAATAACGTTGTAGTGGAAAGTGTTATTCGAAGCCATAGTGCGATTAAGTGTAATAGGGTCAACAAACACATTTCCATTATAGAACCATGGATACCACTCATCACCATTCCACGCGATGATGACACTGTCAGGTTTAAGCGGCATCATTTTTTGCATGCGATTAAAAAGTTTATCTACCGCAGTAAATTCGCTGTTATATACAAAGCCATTTCCAACGGCTTCTCCTGGGCTATCAATTTGCAATATTTTATTTTGGTTAAAAGGTGCGGAGCCAAAAAACCACAATGATAATGGATCGATAGTTCTAAAAGTTTGCGCAGTGAATAGTAGTAGCATCACACTTAAAATGGCACAACGTTGCTTGACTGATGTAAATGCAAAAGGTAATACGAGCACCAAAAAAAGAATCAAGAAAAAACCGGCCTGTATAACATAGCGCGGAATGATAAAAGTAATGTAACTTATGTTAAACACCAGGAAGGCGAGGGCACTTAATGCAAGAGGGAATATTCCCCAATAGATGTTGTATTTCGACGAATCGTTAGAATTTATATCTGCTTTACTTTCAACCAAGTCATCTAATTGTTTATTTTCTTTATTCGTATTTGAATCTACTGTTATTGCAGAGTTCCTTGTTGTATCGTCTATTGTTCGATTTTTTTCCATTGAGCGGCCAAGCCATATCAATAGCGCAGCAATTATTGCTAATACTGGCACCCAATGAAAATCTAAAATGAATATCTCGCCAGCGCGATTAGTTATGACCTTTTGGTTAAAGCCAAAACAATTCCATCCGTCTGAATCAAATTTCAAACCGTTATCGTTGGCCCACATTTTTCCTTTTTGCGCCATTGTATAAAGCGTGAAAGCAATTCCCGGTAAGGTTAAGTAGAAAAAACGAATTGCAATGGTAAATGTATGTGTTTGTTGCGAGTTGTTGGTTGGTGGAAATGCGTCAGCGAGTATTGGTCTACGCTTAGCACGAAGCTCACGAATTAAATACCACGCGAAATTTAGGCCCACTCCTCCCAACATAGTAAGCCAAAATAAAAGCCCTGTTTCTTTGGAGAAAACCAGAAATAAGCAAGCTACCGAAAACCAGCCATAACGCCGGTAAAGTAAGGCGGCTAGTGCTGCGGTAAAAAATACTAGTACGGGGAAATCCGTATTGAGATAAATCGAGCAGCCAAAAAATAAAGGTTCCATTGCGTAGGCAGCGGTTGCAAGCAACACTTCAGGCAAATGAACTGGCGTCGGTAAAAACCAGCGTAAAATTTTATAAACAGAAAATACTGAAAGCATCGCGAGGAGTGCATTAGTAATGTTCAGTATAAAAAGATTTGGATAGTCAATAAGTTGACCTAACACCAAAAGGCCATAATAGCCCATCGATGGATGCCCGTAAGCGTTGTAGTGTTCAAGTATCACTTGATACAACTCACTCCAACTTGAGGCGCTTTTAGTTGAAGTAACTGCTTGTGCCAAGATGTTCCAGTACATGGCAGCATCCCAGCGCGGCACCGTGTCCAAATAAAAACAGCGCAGTACGAAATAGGCTAACAACAATATACCGAGAAGATATTTTTCCTTGTGTTTTTGTAGGTTCACGTTAATCTCCGGATGCGAATACAGCCACTGTTTAATATTTTCAGATTTTTTCGAGTTACCAACACAGTGACAAAAATTATAAATTATTATTGGATAGTTTAATTGGTAGATAATTTAGTTAGTAAATAGTTAAATTATTAAATTTTCTATTTGTGCCAACAAAGAACTGACATCAAGCCCATGCTCTTTAATAAGGTATTCATAACTTCCGCATTTCTTCGAGAAGCGATTCTGTACTCCAAGCCGAATAACCTTGGATCCACCTGTTTCGCATACAATTTCTGCAATCAAACTTCCCAGCCCACCTGCAACAGAATGTTCTTCCAGCACAATAATTATTTCTGATTCTTGTGCGAGAGCGTTTACTTGAGTTTTATTAATAGGCTTTATACTCGGAACGCTCCACGCAGAAAAGTCACCTGCTGTGCCAGCCAATATGATTGCCGTTTTTACCATTGAGCCGGTGGCAACAAACGTTATTTTTTTATCTTCACCTGCACGCACAGAAACAAGATCACCCACAGGTACGTTGATTGGCTGAGTATGCACATTCCCAATATCAGATTTTCCCATACGCACGTATTGCGGTGATTCAAAACGCAGTGCCTGATCCATAGCGTATTGCATTTCTTGCGCATCACAAGGAGATAAAATACTGATATTAGGAATGCAGCGAAGTACTGCGATATCTTCGGTGGATTGATGGCTGCTGCCTAAGCTGCTGTAAACTACACCCGCGCCATCACCCATAAAAACTACGGGTAAGTTTTCATAACACACATCCATTTTTATTTGTTCTAGAACTCTTACCGGTACAAATGCGCTTAGACCATACACAATCGGTTTGTAACCGGCTTTAGCGAGACCTGCGGCTACGCCAACCATATTTTGTTCAGCAATACCGGCATTAATAAATTGATTAGGCCGCACCTTGCGAAATTCATCAAACAAAGCGTAACCGTGATCTCCTGTTAACAGCAGAACTTTTGCATCTGCTTGAGCAGCAGCAAGAATGGATGTTGCAAATACAGATCTCATTGTGAGCACTCCGCTGCAGATGTGGTTGATGCAGGAGCGGACAATTCAGACATCGCCAAGTCAAAGGTATTTTGCGTTAGCCGTGTGTAGTGCCATTCGTTTTTATGTTCCATAAACGAAACGCCTTTGCCTTTCACGGTTTTGGCAATGATGGCTTTAGGGGAGCCATTTTTTTTATTTTTTAATTGCACTAACGCTTCATCAAGTGCTGTTTCATCATGGCCATCTACTGCTAGTGCATCAAACCCAAAGGCATTAAATTTTTCTTTAAGATTTCCCAAACCTAAGACTTCAGATGTTTTTCCCATGGCCTGGAAACCATTTTCATCGACAATAACAACGAGGTTATCCAGGGATTGTTGTTGTGCAAATAAAAGCGCTTCCCACATAGTGCCTTCATTCATTTCACCATCGCCTACGATGGCATAACAATATTGGTCAGACTGATTCAGCTTTGCAGCGAGTGCCATACCCACTCCCACTGATAGCCCGTGCCCCAAGGAGCCGGAGGTGACTTCACATCCAATAACATGCGCATCAGAAAGTCCTTTTAATTTTGAGCCATCTTTAAAATAATTTTCGATGTCAGTAGTAGTTAGCCAACCCTTTTCATAAAGGCACGCATATTGGGCCATAACCCCGTGGCCTTTGCTCAGCACTAAATAGTCTCGCTCTGTTGAGTCAGGATTATCGTCGGGATAGCGAACATGGTTACGGTAGAGTACAGACATAATTTCAATAATTGAAAAGGCGCAACCAATGTGCACGGTTGAACCGGAGTAGGCCATTTTCAATACTGTTTGCCTTAATTCATGGGGCACAAAATTTTTCATGTCATCAACTCGGATGTTTGTGATTCGCTACTGCCTGATGTTTAATTTCCCAACTAATTGTTTTACGAATAGCGGCTTGCAAATCTGTATAAGTGAAAAGATTTAATTCAGCTTTTGCTTTGGTAATATCCGGTACATATTGTTGTACAGGTGCATTTTCCATTGGCTGAGATGCGATGGATACTCTGCGGTCACCATACATAATACTGGATACAGTTTCTGCTAAATCTTTGATTGAAATTGAGTGCTCTGAGCCAAGATTATAATATTGCTCTGATTGCCCGTTAATTAAAATGGTTAGCAACCATATAGTCATATCTGCCGCATACAAATACGAACGGCAAGCAGTGCCATCGCCGTTAACAGAAATAGTTTTGTTAGCAAGGCCATCGCGAATAAAATTACCGACGGCAAATTGTGCGTCCAATGGCAGATAAGGACCGATTAACGCAAAGCAGCGGGCTATTTTTACATCCAACCCATATTGCTTTGCATGGCAACAGGTCAACCACTCGGAAATTCGTTTACCTTGCCCGTAAGCTGAATTTACATCTGCAGTATTCGGAGCACCTAAATATGTTTCAGCAACATGAGAAATTGCAGAAGGTTGCCGACCATAAACTGCACCTGAACTTGTAAATAAATAACGTTGTGCTTTGCAGCGCTGTGCTAGTGCAAGTGTTTCGTTTGTTCCATTAATAATATTATCCAAGATGACTACCGGATTTGAGTCTATCTTCACGACATCAGTAGCAGCATGAATTACGATATCAAACTGTTCGTTAATATTTTTTAAATCATTAACATCGCCTTGCATCAAACTAATTATTTTATGATGTGCTAAATGTGGTGCTTTGGCACTAAACGCTTCCGGACTTCGGCTTAATATAGTTATGCTTAACCCAAGTTCCAATTGTTGATTAGCCCAAATAAGTGCTTCCAATAACCAGCAGCCAACAAACCCTGTGCCGCCAGTAATAAAAATTCGTTGCCCACGCAACGCACTCCAAACCGTGGCAGAGGTTTTGTCGAGAATCAACTCTAGATCATCCAGTGATACACCAGGTTGATAGGTTGATGCAGGGTTATGGGAATGAATTGACATGGCAAATTAAAAGTTTAACCCAAAAAATTCTTCCATCTTTTCCGCAACATAATCAAAATGTTCTGCGCCCAACGCAGGGTAAATGCCCAGCCACAGAGTATTGTTCATGGTGCGATCTGTATTTGTTAATTCACCTACAACACGGTATTCCACATCTTTAAAATAAGGCTGACGTGTCAAGTTGCCAGCGAATAATAAACGGGTACCTATTTTGTTTTGATCTAAAAACTTCACAAAATCAACGCGATTAACACCAGCACTTTCTTTGATGGTAATAGGAAAACCAAACCATGACGGTTCGCTGTTGGGTGTTGCTTCTGCGATTTCTATAAATTCAGACAAACTGCTCAGGCGGGCTTTTAGCAAATCATAATTACTTTTGCGGGTATCAATAAATTCTTGTGCCTTTTCCAATTGCGCTAAACCGCATGCAGCTTGCATATCCGTAATTTTTAAGTTGTATCCCAAATGTGCGTACACATACTTGTGATCATACCCAGCCGGTAAGCTACCAAATTGTTGGCCGAAGCGATTACCGCAAGTATTGTCGCAACCGGGAGCACAATAACAATCGCGGCCCCAATCCCTAAATGATTCAGCGATCATTTTTAATTGTGGGTTGTTGGTAAAAACAGCACCGCCTTCACCCATAGTAATGTGATGTGCGGGGTAAAAGCTCAAGGTGGCTATATCACCAAAAGTTCCTACTAACTTTCCGTCATATTTTGCACCAAGTGCATCACAGCAATCTTCCACTAGCCAAAGATTGTACTTTTCGCACAGTGCTTTCACTTTGGATAAATTAAACGGATTACCCAAGGTATGAGCCAACATTATCGCTTTGGTTTTTGGTGTGATCGCGGCTTCAATTAAGTCGGCATTAATATTGTGAGTCGCCATATCCACATCGACAAATACAGGAATAGCGCCAAATTGAATAATGGGGTTTACTGTTGTTGGAAAGCCCGCCGCGACGCCAATCACTTCATCGCCTTTTTTAATAGCTCGATCACCTAACTTGGGGGATGTGAGCGCACTGAATGCAACGAGGTTTGCCGACGAACCAGAATTTACCGAGAGTAAAAATTTAACACCTAAAAACTCCGCTAATTTTTTTTCAAATTCAACATTGAATCGTCCCGTGGTCAACCAACAATCCAGGGATGCTTCAACCATGAGTTGCATCTCGCGCGCACCCACAACTTTTCCGGATGGCGGAATAACGCTTTCACCCGCGACAAATGCTTTTGGTGCAGTAGTCATTTCTGCAAATTGTTGAACCAATTTTGATATTTCTTGACGAAGAATTTCAGGAGTCATTAAGGTGCCTATTTTTTAAATGTTTTTAAATGCTTTTGTTTTAAATGCTTGTGTTGGTAAATACTTTTGTCTTAAGTTTTGTTTTGAAGATGGTTTTCAAATACTAATAATTTAGTGAGCATTCATTGCAGCCATATAGCTCTCAATTTCTTTAATGCTGTATGCATTCATGTTTTCATTTGCAAGCCAGGCACGGTGCCACGAAATAATTTTCTGTAATGTTATTTCAAGATTCCAGGTGGGTGACCAATGTAAATGTGTTCGGGCTTTTGAAATATCCAGCTTGAGATATTTTGCTTCATGAGGGTGGGCCGCAGAATCTAGCTGCCAACTAGCACCATCTCCCCATGATTCAACCATCTTATTCAGTATCCAAGCGACGGGCTCAACATCTTCATCCCGAGGGCCAAAATTCCAGCCTTCCGCAAATACATGGCCAGTTTGATATAACGATTGTGCAAGTACCAAATAACCGCTCAGTGGCTCAAGTACGTGTTGCCATGGCCGCGTTGATTGTGGGTTGCGAATAATCACAGCCGTACTTTTTTCGAATGCGCGAAGTATATCGGGAATGAGGCGGTCTGTTGCCCAATCGCCACCGCCAATAACATTTCCTGCGCGCGCAGAAGCGAGTGCAGGTTTTGCTGCTTCATTAAAAAAAGAGTTTCGATAGGCTGACGTCATAAGTTCAACACAACCCTTGCTGTTGCTATACGGGTCATGACCACCCATGGGTTCATTTTCGCGATAACCCCATTCCCACTCGCGATTTTCGTAACACTTATCCGTAGTAATATTCACTATTGCCCGCAAGGTTGCGCATTTACGTGCTGCTTCAAGGACATTCAGTGTGCCCATAACATTGGTGGAGTAAGTGGTGACGGGATCAACGTAAGATAATCGCACCAATGATTGTGCCGCCATGTGAATGACGATATTGGGATTAAATTCACACATGCTTTTTGTCAGCAATTCAAGATTCCGAATATCACCGAATTCGGAATCCATAATATTGCTGAGTTTGGCAACCTCAAATAATGATGGGCTTGTAGGCGGCGCCAGTGAAAATCCTTTCACGCTCGCTCCCATATGGTTAAGCCATAACGACAGCCAGCTACCTTTAAACCCCGTGTGGCCAGTTAAAAAAACTCGCTTACCTCGCCAGAATGAAGCATCAACATGTGCTTTCAAAATTTACTCCCAGGTTTTCCACGGTGCTGATTGACTATTCCAAAGTTCTTCGAGATAAACTTTGTCGCGCAGTGTATCCATAGGCTGCCAAAACCCATCATGTTTATAAGCCATGAGTTCGCCATCATCTGCGAGTTTCATGAGTGGGTATTGCTCCCACACAGTCTGGTCATTTTCGATTAAATTTATGACTTGCGGCGAAAGCACAAAAAAACCACCGTTAATCATTGCTCCATCGCCTTTAGGTTTTTCTTTAAAACTTTTTACACGCCCGCCTTCAATATCGAGTGCACCAAATCTTCCCGGAGGATATGTGGCTGACAAAGTAGCTTGCTTGCCATGTTGCAAATGAAAATTTATTGTTTCAGTAATATTAATATCACTCACGCCATCGCCATAAGTAAAACAAAACGCCTTTTCATTTTTAATATGCTCATACACTCTTTTTAAGCGACCACCTGTCATTGAGTTATCACCCGTATCTACGAGGGTAATCTCCCAGGGTTCGGCGCGTTGGTTATGAACATGCATTTTATTTTGCGCCATGTTAAAGGTAATGTCAGACATGTGTAAAAAATAGTTAGCGAAATACTCTTTAATGACATAGCCTTTGTAGCCACAACAAATAACAAAGTCATTAATGCCATGAGCCGAATACATTTTCATTATGTGCCAGAGAATAGGTTTCCCACCAATTTCTACCATTGGTTTTGGGCGAGTGCTAGTTTCCTCGCTTAAACGAGTACCTAAACCACCTGCAAGAATTACGGCCTTCATAAGGCACCCCTCCTATTATAAATTTATGTAATAGACTTGTTATGTAGAACTGACGAATGCGTCAGAAAAGAAACTTTTTGAATTGAGCCCGTGCAACATTAATAATTTTTTTGCCGAGTGAATCATTTTTTCTGAACCGCATGCATACACAACAGAATCGTTAAGATTGATAGTATCTGCAAGCACTGCATCTTGTACATAACCGCGGCGGCCAATCCAATTTTCTTTAGTTTGGGTAAGTATTGGTTGAAAAATAATATTAAGATTTGTAAAAAACGGTTGCCAATAAATATCACTAGGTATTCGGCCGCCCCAGTAGACGTAAATATTGTTCGAATTAGTCGTACTCTGCGTGCTATCTAAATATTCTAAGATACTTTTAATTGGAGCTATTCCAGTTCCTGTCGCTAAAAATATAATATTTCGTTGGGGTCTTTCTTGAAAGCAAAATGTACCTTGCGGCCCTTCCAGGCGTAATAAATCATTGTCTTTTGCTTCATTAAACCAATAGTGGCTCATTAGCCCACCGTTAACTGCGCGCACATGAAGTTCTAATTTGTTCTGTGCGCTATACTTTTCTTGAGATGAGTTGGCAATGGAATAGCTGCGGCGAATGCCATTCTTTGCAATAATATCTA
>JANPKH010000003.1:0-1959 GCA_031425935.1 Gammaproteobacteria bacterium
GGTGGCTCAACATCTTAGCAGCGGTGGCCGCGGACCGCCGCGGGTGAACCTAGCGCCCGCGTCCCGCCGGACGGGCGGCGTTGCACAGGGCCCGTTCCTGAGCGCCGAAGACGTCGCGCTGGCGAACGAAGCCGCGCATCCGGCGCACCCGCACCTCGCACCAGCCGTCCTCGCAGTCTTCCATGGCCACAACGGAGCGCGGCGTGAGCCGGGCCCGCAGGGCGGCGGTCGCGGACGGGCCGGAGCGGATCGGAATCTCGGCGTCCGAAGCGTTGAAGGCGCTGCGACGGCTGGAGACGACGCTGCGGTGAACCCAGGCGACCCCGCCTTCGGGATCGCAGATCTTGCGCCACTCTGTGGTCTCGGCGACCACCTGCACCGGCAGGCCAGAAACCTGGTATTCCCAGAGGATCCGGTAGTCGAGGCCGGGACCGAACCGGGCACGGACCTCGTCGGATTTCAGCGACAGCCAGCGCGGCACAGGTTGGCCGCTGGGCGTCGGCCGGCCATCGGGCATGACGTCTCCGGCCCCGGCCAGGAGGGCGCCGGTCAGGACGGCGCCGAGGACGGCCAGTCGTTGGAAGCGGAAGCGAGCCTTGCCAGACACTGGATGCGCCAATAAGCCGAAGCGATTGAAACCGAAGGCCGCCAATGTCCGCGCCCAGACTTAAGGTCGTGTTAACCAGACGGCTGCCGGACGCGGTCGAGACGCGCATGCGCGACCTGTTCGACGCGGAGCTGAATCTGACCGACCGTCCGATGGACCGCGCGGCGCTGGAAGCGGCGGTGCTGCGGGCCGACGTACTGGTCCCGACCATCACCGACACCATAGACGCCGCGCTGATCGCTTCGGCGGGCGCGCAGCTGAAGATGATCGCCAATTTCGGCGCCGGGGTGGATCACATCGACATCGACGCGGCCGTGGGGCGCGGCCTGATCGTCACCAATACGCCGGGCGTCCTGACCGAGGACACGGCCGATCTGGCCATGGCCCTGATCCTGGCGGTCAGCCGCCGCATCGTCGAAGGCGCCCAGGTCGTTGCCGAAGGCCGGTTCGAGGGGTGGACCCCGACCTGGATGACCGGGCGCAAACTGTGGGGCAAGCGGCTGGGCATCGTCGGCATGGGCCGGATTGGCCAGGCGCTGGCCCGGCGCGCCAAGGCGTTCGGCATGCAGGTCCACTATCACAACCGCAAACCCGTCCCGACCATGATCGCCGAGGAGCTGGGGGCCACATACTGGGACGATCTGGACCAGATGCTGGCGCGGATGGACCTGATCTCGCTGAACTGTCCGGCGACGAAGGAGACGCATCACCTGTTGTCGGCGGAGCGGCTGGCCCGGTTGCAGGCCCATGCCATCCTGATCAACACGGCCCGCGGCGAGCTGATCGATGAGGCGGCCCTGTCCGACGCCATAGCGCGCCGCGCGATCGCCGGGGTCGGACTCGACGTCTATGAGCACGAACCGGCGATCCATCCGGGCCTGCTGGGCCACGCCCATGTCGTGCTGCTGCCTCATCTGGGCACGGCGACGCTGGAGGCGCGTCAGGACATGGGCGACCGCGTCATCGCCAACATCCAGACCTTCCACAACGGCCACCGGCCGCCGGACCGGGTGATACCGGCAATGCTCTGACAACCCAGACTTGACTGCCGGCGTCATCTCGCCGAATCGTCTTGAGAGTTTGGGGGTATCGATGCAGTTGTTCCGTATGGTCGCGGTCGCCTGTCTGGCGAGCGTGGTGGTGGCATGGGGATATGCAGCGCGGGCGGACCCGCCGGCCATCGCGGACTTTGTCCAGGCCCCGGCTCTGAGCAATGCCAGCCTGTCGCCCTCGGGCCGCTATCTTGTCTGGGTGGTGCGCACGGGCGACGACAATGCGGTGCATATCCGCGACCTCGAAACCGGGCATCTCAGCATCATGGGGGCTGGATCATCCCGCGAGCATTTCGGCGG
>JANPKH010000004.1:0-4430 GCA_031425935.1 Gammaproteobacteria bacterium
GTATCCAGCGCAGCCATCTCCGGCTGCTGAGAAAATGCAGCGTCATTGCGTGCCGTGTTCGTGGTGGTATTGGCAAAATCAACGGCGTTGATGACCAATTCATCTTCGGCGGGTTGCCCACGCAGCTCATTAAGAGATGTGCGTAACCACAAGCGCTCGCGTTGCAGTTTTTGTTGTTCAACCGTGAGTGTGGCCAATTCCATTTTGGCTAATAACCAATCATGGTGTTCAGTAGTGCCGCCCGTTTCATAGCGTGCCTTGGCACTTTGCATTGCAGCGCGCACAAGAGTTTGCAATTGCAGATTGAGGTTATTGGCTTGCATGTTATAAAAAGTGCGGTAAAAAAGTTGCGTTGCAATAACTTTTAATTCACGGCGTTGCGTTGCAGCGTCTTGCTCGGCAACTTCAGCTTTGAGTGAAGCAATTTTTTCGCGTGCGTGCAGCTTTCCCGGAAATGGAAATGACTGGCTGATTTGGTAGCGATAAGCTTGCGCATTATTTTCACCAAACGGAATTTCATCCACACCAAAAGCAATAAATGGATCGTCAAGTGCGCCCGCAGGCTTGACTCGATTTCGCTGAGCTTCAATACGTTGTTGCGCTGCAGAAAGCCCGGGA
The DNA here is from genome assembly GCA_031425935.1 of Gammaproteobacteria bacterium. Lineage (GTDB taxonomy): Bacteria > Pseudomonadota > Gammaproteobacteria > Pseudomonadales > Cellvibrionaceae > Cellvibrio. The sequence goes on from JANPKH010000004.1 coordinate 619, forward strand.
TTAAAGGCATCAACCTGCGCAAGATAATCGTCAAGCGAGAGGGAACTATCCTCAGGCCGTTCAGTAGCCGCAGCACATATTGGTGCAACTGCTATCACAAAGAAAAATAGAAGTGAGATTATTGCTGAAGAGAAAGGTGCGGAACTAAAAAAATATTTCATCAAACTGAAAACCTTGTTGCCCTAGGCAACCGCTTCGTAAATCAATGAAATATTTCATCGCTATCGCGCGCAAAAACACCTGCGCGCGTGCGACGCCGGTACGAACGTGCTCGTTAAGGTTTTTTCACCGCGCTAGCTTCATGTTCTGCTGCCATAGCCTCGTATTCTTTAATGGTAGATTCGTAGTTACTAATTAACTTGTCGCAATGTTTCTGCATGCCTTCGGTAGCGAGTTGATTTTTTCCATAACCAACTTTATATGCCTTGCGCATTTCGCGGTGGAGAGCTAAATCTTTTTTAATTTCTTCTATTGTGTCTTTGTAGTAATTAGCAATGGAATGATGATGCTCTGGTTTGGTTGCCAACTCAGAAATTAATTTTGCGACGGGAGCTGAATTAATTTCGTCAGCAACAACGAGCACGGGAAATGTGAGCGCAGCACCTAATAAAAGTGCAGATAATACAAATGATTTTTTCATGATTGCGTTTCTCCAAAAGTTAGGATGGGGGACTTCGTTTAATAACATGCGTTAACAACAACTAGCGGTCTACTGCTAAAATTTAAAAATATTTTCTTAAAATTCCAGCATTTATAAAACTACAGAAACTTCAATTTAAGGGTAGCTTTTTCAAAATAAAAATCCTTCAATCAAATGACAGATCTCATGTCCTGTCGGCGCTTTATTCGGCTTGTTTTTCCAGTCTTTCATTGCTTTCTTCATTCGTTCTCTAAGTGCGCACTGATTGTTAAAGCTCTGCTCCGTCTCCTGCAATCTTTTCTCTAAAATTTGACGCGCCAAAGGACACGCCATCTTGCCCTTGTTTGCCTCGAGAATAATTTCGTTTATATCATTCAGCGTGAAGCCTAAATTTCGCGCGCTGAGAATAAACTGCAATCGCTTGCAATCTTGTTCACGATATTCCTTGTAATTATTGTCCGAGTTGCGGATAGGTGTAACTAACCCCACACGCGTGTAATAACGCACAGTATCAGCCGACACATTTAATTGGCGCGCTAATTGAGTAACTCGCATATGCACTCCAAAAGTTTCTTGATGATATTAATCTATATCAATCGACACCTATGCATTTGATCAAGATCAAACAATGGACTTAAACATAGGTTTAAGCAATAGATGACATACACCTTAAACCTATGCGCAAGGCACAGGTCAAGCGGATATTTTATTTTTTTGTCGTTGAAATATTCATTCCACCTTGCTGATACAAAATGGATGGAACGAAATGCATATCGCATAGAGATGCAGTCATTACCATTAAAACCAAAAAAGCGACACATAAAAGCGCAAATGATCCGTTCATCATTTAAATAATTTGGTATCACGCTGCACTTAAAATAGTATTTGTTGAAACCCATGAGAGCAATGTGTGGTACTGGTGTTATAGCCCATTATTTTTAACGCTTTATTAACTGTACCGTTGCGTATGATCAGCACCTCGCCTCTGGCTCGAAAGACAAACGACCATTGCCAGTGAACGGGTACAGTTCATTTAAAATTTACATTGCTTGTTTACACAGAGGCACTAGATGCGGGATACCTTCAGGACATTTGATTTTTTAATTGTTTTACTTGGAGTGTAACGCCATTCACGCGCATCGAAATCAAGATCCTTCCATTCCATCGTTATCATTTCCTTAGGTCTTTGAAATAATAATGGCCTTAAGGCGAGAAGCGCGCAACATAGAAACCATTATATTTATCGATGTTTACCCACAAATGGCCAAGCGCTTTTGTTCAGTTATTACTGGCCTGCTCTTCACTATTTTAGGAGATAGCTGTCCAGTTAAATCTTGCACCGTCATTGACTGTTCGCTGAGTTATACGGGCATAGCGAAATATTTGATTTAAAATTTGACGAGCGCTACGAGCAGTTTCTTTTGCGCCACGATTTTCTATTCTTTGCAAGCCTACCAACAAATCTTTAGAAGTAAGGTCGTTAATGTGCCGCGAACCTAGCCACGGAATTAGATCATTTTTTAAAAGTGCAATACGTTTTTTTGCAGTCGCCAGTGCCCATGCTACAGCTTGTTTGTAGTACCACTCATTGGCAACAATAGCGAAGCTACCAACTTCACTGTGCGTCGCCTTTACGGCTTTCTTTACTTCATTAGGATCAATTCCTTTAGCATTTGGGCTCTTGCTAAACACGCCGTTCTCGCGCTTCTTTAAGCGTTACTTCGGGGTAAACGCCTAATGCAAGCGTTTTTCTTTATTATCAAAGCGGTATTTAAGACACCAGTACTTTGACCCCTCGACTTTGACCCCTCGACTTTGACCCATCGACTTTGACCCATCGACTTTGATTAGGAGAAACATGCCCTTTTCATCCGACAGTTTGTAGTCCATTTTCGCGAGGTTTAGCTAGTTTAATTTTAGTATCTGGGAGCGCCACAATTTCATCTCCTTCGCTTGGGGGTATCAGTCGTTAGGGGTACAAGGTATACCCCCAGAAATACCCCCATTTTTATTAGGATTTGGGGGTACTGGACTAGATTGCATTGAACGGAGTATAAAAGCAAAAACCCCGCAAATGTGCGGGGTTTAGGATTGTATCGGATTGATTTGATATCGAAGTTGGTGCACTCAGGTGGATTCGAACCACCGACCGCTCGGTTCGTAGCCGAGTACTCTATCCAGCTGAGCTATGAGTGCTTTGTGGAGGCGCGCATTTTATTGATCAGATCGCAATGCGTCAAGCACTTATTTTATAAATTTTCCCAATCACTGGATGTTAATACGTTATAAATCAATGAAATACGCAAGCAACGCCTAACTACGTATGAAAATGCACCTATATAATTTTTTACTTAAAATATTTAATTACTACTAGCTCTTTAAATATGGCGGTGAGAGAGGGAGTCGAACCCTCGATACCTTACGATATACACACTTTCCAGGCGTGCTCCTTCGGCCACTCGGACACCTCACCAAAACTTTTTAAATTGTTTCACTACTCAATTCGAAGGCGCGCAATGTACACAAGCAGCCACAAAAACGCAACGTCATTTGGCCGACCAAGTCTTATATAGCGCGCTTATATCCATGTCCGGCGGTTTGGGTAAGTCCTGCACTGGAGTACCTACATAGACAAAACCGATAATTTCCTCACCGTCAACCAAACCTAATTCACTTTTTACATAAGCATCATATGCCATTTCCCCGGTACGCCAAATAGCACCGAAACCCAAGGCAAAGAATGCATTAAGTATATTTTGTACCGCTGCCCCACACGCAATAATTTGCTCTTGCCGAGGGACTTTTGAATCTGAATGATAGGTAGCTATAGCCACAATAATCATTGGCGCTCGTCTTGGCATATTTCGGCACTTTTCCAAAACTGCTGGCGAAATATGAGGATTAGATTTTGTAGCAGCATTTACAAAAACCTGACTTAAATGCTGCAACCCCTCTCCCGAGATAAGTAAAAAACGCCGAGGTTGCAGCTTACCGTGATCGGCAGCTCTTGCGGCAGCTTTAAAAACTTCGTACAAAATAAGGCTATCAGGAGCGGGTTCCTGGAGCTTAGATACCGACACACGTTCTTGTAAAATATTTAATTTATCCATCCAAACCTCAATTTTTTTTAAAAAGATCAGCTATCAAAATTGATAGCTGATCAAATTCGTAT
>JANPKH010000005.1:0-14757 GCA_031425935.1 Gammaproteobacteria bacterium
GTCCAGCATTGGGCCAACACGGTGTGAACATTATGGAATTCTGCAAATCATTCAACGCCCAAACACAGGGTATTGAAGTTGGTGCTCCGGTTCCTGTTGTTATTACCGTATACAGTGATCGTAGCTTCACGTTCGTCATGAAAACTCCACCTGCTTCCTTCCTGCTTAAGAAGGCTGCTGGGATTAAGAGTGGCAGTGGTCGACCAAACACCGTTAAAGTCGGCACCGTTACTCGTGCTCAATTGGTGGATATTGCTAACACCAAGCAATCTGATTTAACTGCTGCTGACCTCGATGCAGCTGTGCGTACCATTGCGGGCTCTGCTCGTTCAATGGGTCTTGATGTGGAGGGTCTATAAAATGGCCAAATTAACTAAACGTCAACGCGCTATAAACGCGAAAATTGATACTACCAAGCATTATCCAATTGAAGAAGCAGTAGCTTTACTAAAGGAATTATCCACAGTTAAGTTCGCTGAAACTTTTGATGTTTCTATTAATTTGGGTATTGATCCGCGCAAATCTGATCAGTCAGTACGTGGTGCAACCACATTGCCTCACGGTAATGGCAAGCATGTTCGCGTTGCAGTATTTACTCAGGGTGCAAACGCTGAAGCGGCCAAAGCTGCAGGTGCTGAATTCGTCGGTATGGACGATTTAGCCGCAGAAATTAAAGCTGGCAAAATGGACTTCGACGTAGTTATTGCAAGTCCTGATGCAATGCGCGTAGTAGGTCAATTGGGTCAAGTGCTTGGTCCTCGCGGCTTAATGCCTAACCCTAAAACTGGCACAGTAACTCCAGATGTTGTTACTGCTGTTAAAAATGCTAAAGCTGGTCAAGTTCGTTACCGTGCAGAAAAAGGCGGCATCATTCATGGCGGCATTGGCAAAGTTTCTTTTGATGTCGTTGCAATTAAAGAGAATTTGGAAGCATTGGTTGGCGATCTAAAAAGATCAAAACCTTCTACTTCTAAAGGTATTTACCTGCAAAAAATAGCGCTGAGCACCACTATGGGTCCGGGCTTGTTAATCGATCAATCATCTTTAGCGGTTTAATCCGCTGGATGAGTAAGAACTTTGGGGTTCGCCCACTTTTATAGAGAGTGCGAACCATCAAAGACCGTAGGTGAAGTTGTGGTTTTTACTGCAGCATCTTAATTTGCTCCTCGAGCTACCTACGCAGATGGTGAAACCCTATCCGGTTTATTTGGATAAATCACCAAATCATGACCTCACTCATCGAGTGAGGTTTGTAGTCAACGATAGATACTTATCTATCACAGCAGGAGAAATCCCGTGGCACTAGGACTTGAAGGTAAAAAGGCGATAATCGCTGAAGTCCATGAAGCTGCTAAGAGTGCGTTGTCTGCCGTAGTTGCCGATTCTCGTGGCGTTACAGTAGGTAAAATGACCGCTCTGCGTAAGCAGGCTCGTGAAGCTGGCGTTTGGGTAAAAATCGTCCGCAACACCTTGGCCCGTCGCGCTGTAAAAGGCACAGCATACGAATGTCTTGGAGACAGTTTCGTAGGTCCAACCTTGATTGCTTTTTCTAACGCTCATCCTGGAGCTGGTGCTCGCATCCTCCAAGACTTTGCGAAAGAAAACGATAAGTTTGAATTAAAAGCTGCCGCCTTTGAGGGGGAAATAGTCAATATCGGCATGTTGGCAACTCTGCCAACTTACGACGAAGCTATCTCCAAACTCATGAGCGTGATGAAAGAAGCAGCAGCTGGAAAATTGGTTCGCACTATTGCAGCCATTCGCGATCAAAAAGAACAACAAGCTGCTTAATCATTTGATTGCAGTTTATTCAGATTAATCGAGCCAAGAGCTCCAAAAATAGGAATTGAGACATGTCTCTGACTAAAGAAGATATCATCAGTGCCATTTCAGAAATGTCTGTAAGAGACGTTGTTGAGTTGGTTTCTGCAATGGAAGTAAAGTTTGGTGTTAGCGCTTCTGCAGCAGTTGCAGTTGCAGCCGGCCCAGCCGCTGTTGTTGAAGAGCAAACTGAGTTTGACGTAATTCTGACTGCCATTGGCGAGAAGAAAGTAAACGTTATTAAAGCAGTGCGTGAATTGACTGGTCTTGGTTTGAAAGAAGCTAAAGATTTGGTTGAAAGCGCACCTAAAGCAGTTAAAGAAGCTGCTTCTAAGGCTGACGCTGCTGCTGCTAAAGCAAAACTGGAAGAAGCTGGTGCCTCTGTAGAATTGAAATAATTCTGCGATGCATTATCTGTCCTTTTACAGTATTGGACACAAGGCTGGTGGGTCTTTCCCGCCAGCCTTTTTCTGTTTGCAGAATTCGTGTTTGATGATGTAAAGATCGATAGAGGGTGCGAACTTGTGGTGAGAGCCATAAGGCTAAAGAGCGATCTTTTTAGCAAGTAAAATGAAGTATAACTTTATCAAAAGACAAATTTATTAATCTTAATTTTATTATTAGTTTTGTTTTTATTTGTCTTATGAAAAGTTAAGTGCGATTTAAGTAGAGACGACTTTTCTTTCAATAGTGGTCGTTTCAATGGCTGATCAAGCCCGATCCGCGAACAAGCTGGGGAATACAGATGGCTTACTCATATACTGAGAAAAAACGTATCCGCAAGGATTTTGGCAAATTGCCTCATGTAATGGATGTACCTTACCTCCTGGCAATTCAGCTGGACTCCTACAGAAAATTTACTCAAGCCGATAGTGTGCCTAGCAAACGAGAAGACATGGGTTTGCACGCTGCATTCCGCTCTGTGTTTCCTATCGTCAGCTATTCGGGCAATGCTGCGCTTGAGTACGTAAGTTATAACCTCGGCAAAGCCGTGTTTGACGTTAACGAATGTATTTTGCGTGGTGTGACCTACGCAGTACCTTTGCGCGTAAAAGTGCGCCTGATTATTTATGATCGCGAGTCTTCTAATAAGGCGATCAAAGACATTAAAGAACAAGAAGTGTACATGGGCGAAATTCCGCTTATGACCGACAACGGTACCTTTGTTATCAATGGTACTGAGCGCGTAATCGTATCCCAGCTGCATCGTTCACCTGGCGTATTTTTCGATCACGATAAGGGTAAAACTCACTCTTCCGGCAAGCTTTTATTTTCTGCGCGGATTATTCCTTACCGTGGATCTTGGTTGGACTTTGAGTTCGATCCAAAAGATATGCTGTATGTGCGGATCGACCGCCGTCGTAAATTGCCTGCAACTATATTGCTGCGCGCATTAGGTTTTAGTTCACAACAAATGCTGGATATGTTTTTCGAAACCAGCAGCTTTGTTGTGGGTGCGAATGGCCAATTTATTTTTGATGTGGTGCCGTCACGTTTACGTGGTGATGTAGCAACCTTTGATATCAAAGATGGCAAAGGCAATATTTTAGTTGAAGAAGGGCGTCGTATTACTGCACGTCATATCCGCCTGCTGGAAAAAGCTGGCGTTGATAAAATGGAAGTGCCTTCGGAATATTTGCTGGGTCGTGCGTTAGCGAAAGATATTATTGATACGCGCACTGGCGAAATCCTGTTTGAATGTAATACCGAAATTACTGCTGATGTATTAGTTAAGTTGTCTGCTGCCGGCGTCGCAAAAGTTGAAACTTTGTACACCAATGAATTGGACTGCGGTCCATTTATGTCTGAAACATTGCGCGTAGATCCAACTCGCACTGCACTTGAGTCATTGGTTGAAATTTATCGCATGATGCGCCCAGGCGAGCCGCCTACTAAAGAATCGGCAGAAGCACTGTTCCAAAATTTATTTTTCTCGCAAGAACGTTATGACTTGTCGGCTGTAGGTCGCATGAAGTTTAACCTTCGCTTGGACCGCAATCAGGAAACTGGCGCTGGCACTTTGTCCAACGACGATATTGTTGATGTGATGAAGACATTAATTGCCATCCGTAATGGCAAAGGCGTAGTGGACGATATCGATCACTTGGGTAATCGTCGTGTTCGCTCTGTGGGCGAGATGGCCGAAAACCAATTCCGTGTAGGCTTGGTTCGTGTTGAACGCGCAGTGAAAGAACGTTTATCCATGGCGGAAAGCGAAGGCTTGATGCCACAAGATCTGATCAACGCAAAACCTGTGGCAGCTGCTGTTAAAGAGTTCTTCGGTTCCTCACAGCTTTCACAATTCATGGATCAAAACAATCCATTGTCTGAAGTTACCCACAAGCGTCGTGTTTCTGCGTTAGGCCCAGGTGGCTTGACTCGTGAGCGCGCAGGCTTCGAAGTGCGTGACGTACATCCGACACACTATGGTCGTGTTTGCCCGATTGAGACGCCGGAAGGTCCGAACATTGGCTTGATCAACTCCCTGTCTACCTATGCACGCACAAATCACTATGGTTTCCTTGAGACGCCATACCGCAAAGTAGTTGGTGGCAAGGTCACCAATGATATTGAGTTTTTGTCGGCGATTATTGAATCTGATTATGTTATTGCGCAAGCATCAGCAACTTTAGATGCGACCGGTCACTTGAGTGAAGATTTGGTTTCAGTGCGTCATATGAACGAATTTACACTCAAGGCGCCAAAAGACGTTCAATTTATGGATGTTTCAGCGCGTCAAGTAGTATCCGTTGCGGCTTCACTTATCCCATTCCTTGAGCACGACGATGCTAACCGTGCCTTGATGGGTTCAAACATGCAGCGTCAAGCTGTACCAACTTTGCGTGCGCAAAAGCCGTTAGTAGGTACCGGAATGGAGCGCAATGTTGCTTCTGACTCTGGTGTGTGTGTAGTTGCAAAACACGGTGGTGTTGTTGATAAAGTGGATGCTGGTCGTATCGTTATTCGTGTTCACGATAACGAAGTACAAGCCGGTGACGCTGGTGTGGATATTTACAATCTCACCAAATATACCCGTTCAAACCAAAACACTTGTATTAACCAACGTCCGATCGTCAATATTGGCGACATAGTGGCGCGCGGCGATATTCTTGCCGATGGTCCGTCAGTCGATATGGGTGAGTTGGCGTTAGGTCAAAACATGCGTATCGCTTTCATGCCGTGGAATGGTTACAACTTCGAAGATTCGATTTTGGTTTCCGAGCGTGTTGTGCAAGAAGATCGCTTTACCACTATTCACATTCAAGAATTGACCTGTATTGCACGTGATACCAAGTTGGGCAGCGAAGAAATTACTGCTGATATTCCTAACGTGGGCGAAAGTGCACTCGGTAAGTTGGACGAGTCGGGCATTGTTTATATCGGCGCGGAAGTGGTTGGTGGCGATATTCTGGTCGGTAAAGTAACGCCTAAAGGTGAAACTCAGCTGACGCCGGAAGAAAAATTATTACGTGCAATTTTCGGTGAAAAAGCGTCTGACGTTAAAGACACTTCTTTGCGTGTTCCGTCGAGCACCAAAGGCACTGTTATTGACGTTCAGGTTTTCACTCGCGATGGTCTGGAAAAAGATCAGCGCAGCCTGGAAATCGATAAGTCTCAACTCGATGAAGTTCGTAAAAACCTCAATGAAGAGTTCCGTATCATGGAAGGCGCAACGCTAGAGCGTTTGCGTGCAGCCTTGGTGGGTCATGTTGTTGCTTCTGGCAAGAATGTCAAAAAAGGCGATAAGTTGACCGACGCGATGTTGGATGATTTGGAAAAAGATCAATGGTTTAAGCTGCGCATGTCGGAAGAAGTTCTTAATGAGCAGATTGATCGCGCGGAAGAGCAATTGGCTGAGCGTCGTAAGATTCTCGATGAGCGTTTTGAAGACAAACGTCGCAAATTGTCTACAGGCGATGATTTGGCTCCGGGCGTGCTTAAAATTGTTAAGGTGTACCTCGCTATCAAACGTCGCATTCAGCCTGGCGATAAGATGGCAGGCCGTCACGGTAATAAAGGGGTTATCTCGGTAATTATGCCGGTTGAAGATATGCCCTACGACGTAAACGGTGAAACTGTCGATATCGTCCTCAACCCGCTCGGCGTGCCTTCGCGCATGAACGTTGGCCAGGTGCTGGAAATGCATTTGGGGATGGCTGCTAAAGGTTTAGGTGTAAAAATTGACGCAATGATGCGCGAGCAAAGAGCAATCGCTGATGTTCGTAAGTTCCTTGAAGAGATTTACAACGAAACCGGTGATGTTGCGGCAAAAGAAGACTTAGCCTCTTTCAGCGATAAAGAAATTATCGATTTGGCACAAAACCTCACTGCTGGTGTGCCTATGGCAACTCCAGTATTTGATGGCGCTAAGGAACATGAAATCAAAGCTTTGTTGCGCTTGGCAGGCTTGTCTGATACCGGCCAGGCAACACTTTATGATGGCCGTACCGGCGATCAATTCACCCGTCAGGTCACCGTTGGCTACATGTATATGTTGAAATTGAACCACTTGGTCGATGACAAAATGCATGCCCGTTCTACTGGGTCTTACAGCTTGGTTACTCAGCAACCGCTGGGTGGTAAAGCACAGTTCGGTGGACAGCGCTTCGGTGAGATGGAGGTGTGGGCGCTGGAAGCTTATGGTGCAGCTTATACCTTGCAAGAAATGCTTACTGTTAAATCGGATGACGTTGCTGGTCGTACCAAAATGTATAAAAACATTGTTGATGGTGATCACCGTATGGAGCCTGGAATGCCGGAATCCTTTAACGTATTGGTTAAAGAAATTCGCTCTCTCGGGATCAATATGGAACTCGAACTAGACGATTAAGGTTTGACTCAATAGTGCGCCGAGATTGCAAATCGCAGTCTCGGCAAACGAGTCACCCGCTTATGCTTATAGAACCAATAGATTACAGCACGCAGAATATTGCCTTCGAAGTTTAATGAAAGCTCGCACAGAGCCAACAGGAGAAAGCGCCTTGAAAGACTTACTGAATTTACTCAAGTCCCAGGGACAAGTAGAAGAGTTTGACGCTATTCGCATTAGCCTAGCGTCACCAGAAATGATTCGTTCATGGTCATTTGGCGAAGTTAAAAAGCCAGAAACCATCAACTACCGTACCTTCAAACCTGAGCGTGAAGGTTTGTTCTGTGCCAAAATTTTTGGTCCAGTAAAAGATTATGAATGCTTGTGCGGTAAATATAAGCGCATGAAGCACCGTGGCATTATCTGCGAGAAATGTGGCGTTGAGGTTACACTCGCCAAGGTACGTCGCGAGCGTATGGGTCACATTGAACTGGCTAGCCCAGTCGCACACATTTGGTTTTTGAAATCACTGCCGAGCCGTATAGGCTTGCTGTTGGATATGACATTGCGCGATATAGAACGCGTGTTGTATTTTGAATCCTATGTTGTTACCGAGCCGGGCATGACTACGCTAGAGCGAAGCCAATTGCTGACGGATGAACAATATTTTGATGCGATGGAAGAGTTTGGCGATGAGTTCGAAGCCAAAATGGGTGCTGAAGCAATTCAGGCTTTGATGCGCGCTATTAATCTTGAATCTGAAGTTCAGCGCTTGCGTGAAGAGATTCCTAATACGACCAGCGAAACTAAAATCAAAAAATACTCCAAGCGTTTAAAGCTTCTCGAAGCTTTCCATTTCTCTGGCAATAAGCCTGAGTGGATGGTGATGGAGGTATTGCCCGTATTGCCTCCAGATTTGCGTCCGTTAGTTCCGCTGGACGGTGGTCGTTTTGCCACCTCTGATTTGAACGATTTGTACCGTCGCGTTATTAACCGTAATAACCGCCTAAAACGTCTGCTGGATTTGAATGCACCGGATATTATCGTGCGCAATGAAAAGCGGATGTTGCAAGAGTCGGTAGATGCGTTGCTGGATAACGGTCGTCGCGGTCGTGCCATTACCGGTTCCAACAAGCGCCCATTGAAATCTTTGGCTGACATGATCAAAGGTAAGCAAGGTCGTTTCCGTCAAAACTTACTCGGTAAGCGTGTTGACTACTCAGGTCGTTCGGTGATCGTGGTAGGTCCAACTTTGCGTTTGCATCAGTGTGGTCTGCCGAAGAAAATGGCATTGGAATTATTCAAACCATTCATTTTCAGCAAACTTGAATTGCGCGGTTTGGCAACAACCATCAAAGCTGCCAAGAAAATGGTTGAGCGCGAAGAAGCTATCGTTTGGGATATTCTCGACGAAGTAATCCGCGAACATCCGGTGCTATTGAACCGTGCACCAACGCTCCACCGTCTTGGTATTCAGGCTTTTGAGCCGGTATTGATTGAAGGTAAAGCAATTCAATTGCATCCGTTGGTTTGTTCTGCGTACAACGCCGACTTCGACGGCGATCAGATGGCTGTACACATTCCGCTGACCATTGAGGCTCAGTTGGAAGCGCGTGCGCTTATGATGTCGACCAACAACATCCTGTCTCCAGCATCAGGCGAGCCAGTTATTGTGCCTTCGCAGGACGTTGTATTGGGTTTGTATTGGATGACTCGCGACCGTGTAAATGCTCGCGGTGAAGGTATGGTGTTTGCGGATACGTCTGAAGTATCACGCGCTTACTATTCCAAACAAGTGGATTTGCAGGCGCGCGTTAAGGTGCGTTTGAGCGAAACCATTATTGGTGCTGAAGGCGAAAGAACAACAGAAGTTAAAATTGTTGATACTACTGTTGGTCGTGTGCTTTTGTGGGAAATCGTTCCACCGGGCATGCCATTGGAAATGATTAACCGTCCTATGGTTAAAAAGGCAATCTCTGCTGCATTGAACTTTTGCTATCGCGTAGTGGGATTGAAGGCGACCGTTATTTTTGCTGACCGTTTGATGTACATGGGTTATGAATTCTCCACTCGCTCAGGCTCATCAATTGGTGTAAATGACTTTATTATTCCAGCCGCCAAAGCAGACATTATTGCTCGCGCTGAATCCGAAGTGAAAGAAATTGAAAGCCAGTACGCTTCGGGTTTAGTTACCCAAGGCGAGAAATACAACAAGGTTATCGATATCTGGTCGCGTGCTAACGATCTCGTTGCTAAGGCGATGATGGAAGGTATTTCGACTGAATCAGTTATCAACAAAGCTGGCGTTGAAGAGCGTCAACCTTCATTCAACTCAGTCTTTATGTATGCCGATTCTGGTGCGCGTGGTTCGCCTGCACAGATTCGTCAGTTGGCGGGTATGCGTGGTTTGATGGCGCGTCCGGATGGTTCGATCATCGAAACCCCAATTCAAGCGAACTTCCGTGAAGGCTTGAACGTACTTGAATACTTTATTTCGACGCACGGTGCGCGTAAAGGTTTGGCGGATACGGCTTTGAAAACCGCGAACTCGGGTTACTTGACCCGTCGTTTGGTTGACGTTGCGCAAGATTTGGTTGTGACCATGGTTGACTGTGGTACGGACGAAGGCTTGACCATGTCACCGGTAATCGAAGGTGGTGATGTTATTGAATCTCTGGGCGATCGTATTCTCGGTCGTATTATTGCGCGCGACGTTATTCGTCCGGGTAGTGATGAAATTCTAGTTCCTGCTGGCACAATGATTGACGAAGCATGGGTAGAGCGTGTTGAAGCCATGAGCATCGACGAAGTACTCGTGCGTTCACCGATCACTTGTGATGCGCGTACCGGCATTTGCTCCATGTGTTACGGTCGTGACTTGGCGCGCGGTCATCGAGTTAACTCCGGTGAAGCTGTTGGTGTTATTGCCGCCCAGTCTATCGGTGAACCAGGTACTCAGTTAACCATGCGTACCTTCCACATCGGTGGTGCGGCTTCAAGAGCTTCGGCAGCAGATAGCGTGCAAGTTAAGCAAGAAGGTAGTGTGCGTTTGCTCAATGTTAAAGTTGTTAGCAATCCTGCAGGTAACCTTGTTGCAGTATCGCGTTCGGGTGAATTGGCAATTGCTGATGGCAATGGCCGTGAACGTGAACGTTATAAAATTCCTTACGGCGCATTGATTACTGTTAAAGATGGCGAGGCTGTTAAAGGCGGCCAAATTATCGCTAAATGGGATCCGCATACTCACCCCATTGTGTCGGAAGTGGCGGGAACAGTAGCCTTCTCTGGAATGGAAGATGGTCTATCAATTCGTCGTCAAACAGACGAACTGACCGGTTTGAGTTCTATGGAAGTACTTGATCCAGCAGAGCGTCCTTCTGCGGGTAAAGATTTGCGTCCTGCGGTAACTTTGGTTGACGCAAAAGGTAAAGAGTTGTTCCTAGCCAATACCAATGTGCCTGCACATTATATGTTGCCAGCTAAAGCGATTTTGAGTATCAACAACAGTGACATTATCAATGTTGGCGACATCATCGCGCGTATTCCACAAGAAAGTTCAAAAACTCGTGACATCACCGGTGGTCTGCCGCGTGTTGCCGATTTGTTCGAAGCACGTCGTCCGAAAGAGCCGTCAATTTTGGCGGAAATTTCCGGAACGGTGAGCTTCGGTAAAGAAACCAAAGGTAAGCGTCGTTTGATCATCACTCCAGCTGAAGGTCAGTTGATGGAAGATGGTTCTACACACTATGAAGTACTGATCCCTAAGCATCGTCAGCTGACTGTGTTTGAGGGGGAAATGGTAGCCAAGGGTGAAGTTGTATCTGACGGTCCAAGTAACCCACACGACATTTTGCGTTTGCAAGGTGTAGAGGCATTGGCGCGTTATATTACTAACGAGATCCAGGAAGTTTACCGTTTGCAAGGCGTGAAAATTAACGATAAGCACATCGAAACTATCGTTCGTCAAATGTTGCGTAAAGTAGAAATCACGACTATGGGTGACTCGAATTACGTGAAAGGCGAGCAAGTTGAATATGTGTATGTGTTAGCGGAAAATGAAAGATTACGCTCTGAAGATAGGCAGCCAGCACAATACGAGCGTCAATTGCTCGGTATTACTAAAGCATCGTTGGCGACCGAATCTTTCATCTCCGCTGCATCATTCCAGGAGACGACCCGCGTATTAACCGAAGCGGCAGTGACTGGCAAGAAAGACGGCTTACGTGGACTTAAAGAAAACGTGGTTGTTGGCCGTTTGATTCCGGCGGGAACTGGTTTGGCGTATCACGCTGATCGTAAACGTAAGCGTGAGCAAGCCTTGGCTGGTGTCGGTGTAAGTGTTGGTGTGAGTGCTGAAGATGTTGAAGCAGCATTGACAGAAGCATTGAAATCCAGCGCGCATTAAGCGCTGGGTTTTTGTAAGCTTTAACTTGGGCATGTCCCAAGTTAAAAATGAATTGATAGTGTGTTCGCAATAATTGATTGATTCAATAAGGCCAGCTACTGCTGGCCTTATTTTTTCAGTGGAATATGTTGAGTTTACTATTGACTCGGTCTTGACGATGGTGGGTCGCATCTTTACAATGCGCGACCCACTTTTCTATAAGTGGTAAGTAGGGCTTGTTTATTTTGAACAATCCCGCTTTCTATAACCGGCCTTCAATGAAGGCGTATTTATCTGTGGAGTTAGTTTTCATGCCAACGATCAACCAGTTGATTCGTAAGCCGAGAAAACCTATCGTAGAAAAGAGCGATGTTCCTGCTCTGCAAGGCAATCCGCAAAAACGCGGTGTTTGCACTCGCGTTTATACGACTACCCCTAAAAAGCCAAACTCTGCATTGCGTAAAGTGTGCCGCGTGCGTTTGACCAATGGCTTTGAAGTGTCGTCCTATATCGGTGGTGAAGGCCATAACTTGCAAGAGCACAGCGTGGTGCTGATTCGTGGTGGTCGTGTTAAAGACTTGCCAGGTGTGCGTTACCACACTGTACGCGGTTCACTGGATACTTCTGGTGTTGCCAAGCGTAAACAAGGTCGTTCTAAGTACGGTACTAAGCGTCCTAAGTAATAGCGGGCGGATGAAATCCGCCGCTGATGCTTACACGTTTTATTTTCGGTTTTGAACTGAGTAAGGCTAAGCGAACGGCGAGCAATAAAGCTCCCAGTGTCGTCTTGGAAAATTCCTGAAGAGAGGCTACTAAAATGCCAAGAAGAAGAGTTGTCGCTAAGCGCGAGACGCTGCCGGATCCAGTATTCGGTAATGTTACTCTGGCGAAATTTATGAACCACGTAATGATTAGTGGTAAGAAATCCGTAGCAGAACGTATTATTTACGGTGCTTTGGAGATTATTAAAGTGAAGTTGAATAAAGACCCTTTAGAGGTGTTTGATTCTGCTTTGGAAAACATTGCACCGCTAGTCGAAGTTAAGGCTCGTCGTGTAGGTGGTGCTACTTATCAGGTTCCAGTTGAAGTTCGTGCGTCGCGTCGTACCGCTTTAGCAATGCGTTGGTTGGTAGATTACTCCCGTAAACGTGGCGAGAAATCAATGCCTCAGCGTTTGGCTGGTGAATTGATGGATGCTGCTCAAGGTAAGGGTGCTGCGGTTAAAAAGCGTGAAGATGTTCACCGTATGGCTGAAGCGAACAAAGCGTTTTCGCACTTTCGTTTCTAATTACATGTGTAAGATTGAAAAGGCAGCGCGAGCTGCCTTTGCTCTTTTTAAAGAATTCGCAATTTGGGAAATGCAGCCGTGGCACGTAAAACTCCTATAGCACGCTACCGTAATATTGGTATTGTTGCTCACGTTGATGCCGGTAAAACCACTACCACTGAGCGTGTTTTGTTTTATACCGGTTTGTCTCACAAAATCGGCGAAGTGCATGATGGTGCAGCAACTACAGACTGGATGGTACAGGAGCAAGAGCGTGGTATCACTATCACCTCGGCTGCCATTACCACGTTCTGGAAGGGTATGGCTGGTCAGTTTGAAGAGCATCGCGTTAACGTAATTGATACTCCTGGGCACGTTGACTTTACTATTGAAGTAGAGCGTTCTTTGCGTGTGCTTGATGGTGCTGTTGTGGTGCTTTGTGGTTCGTCTGGTGTTCAGCCGCAAACTGAAACTGTTTGGCGCCAAGCCAATAAATATCATGTGCCGCGCATCGTCTTTGTAAACAAGATGGACCGTACTGGCGCAGACTATATGCGCGTTGTTGAGCAGCTAAAAAGTCGTCTGGGCGCTAATGCTGTGCCGGTCCAAATGACCATAGGTTCAGAAGAAGAGTTTAAAGGTGTTGTCGACCTGGTAAAAATGCGTGCTGTGATCTGGAGCGAAGCAGATCAGGGTATGACTTTTGCCTATGAAGAAATTCCTGCTGAGATGCTGACAACCTGTCAAAAAATGCGCGAATTCATGATTGAAGCCGCAGCTGAGTCCAGCGAAGAGTTAATGAATAAATACCTTGAAGGCGAAGAGCTGACGGAGGAAGAGATTAAAGCTGGTATTCGTAAGCGCACCATTGCTAACGAAATTATTCCGGTTATTGGCGGGTCTGCATTTAAGAATAAGGGTGTGCAAGCCATGCTTGATGCCGTTATTGATTACTTGCCGGCGCCAACAGAGGTAAAGCCGATTGAAGGTTTGCTAGAGGATGGCGTCACTTTAGAGGCTCGTCCGGCAAATGATGATGCGCCCTTCGCTGCCTTGGCGTTTAAAATTGCTACAGACCCTTTCGTGGGTACATTAACTTTCTTCCGTGTTTATTCTGGCATGCTGAGTTCTGGCGATACCATTATGAACTCGGTGAAGGGTAAAAAAGAACGCGTTGGCCGTATGGTGCAAATGCACGCAAACCAACGCAGCGAAATCAAAGACGTGTGTGCTGGTGATATTGCAGCAGGTATTGGTTTTAAAGACTGTACCACTGGCGATACATTGTGCTCATTAGATCGCGTTATTGTGCTTGAGCGAATGGAATTTCCTGAGCCCGTGATTCACGTTGCCGTGGAGCCGAAAACCAAAGCTGACCAAGAAAAGATGGGCGTTGCTTTAAGTAAGCTGGCTCAAGAAGATCCATCTTTCCGTGTGAGAACTGATGAAGAAACCGGCCAAACCATTAATGGTGGTATGGGCGAATTGCATCTCGACATTATTATCGACCGTATGCGTCGTGAGTTTAGCGTTGAGGCAAATATCGGTAAGCCACAAGTTGCCTACCGTGAGGCGATCCGAAATACCTGTGAGATCGAAGGTAAATTTGTTCGTCAATCGGGCGGTCGTGGTCAATATGGTCATTGCTGGATTCGTTTCTCGCCTGGTGCTGATGAAAGTGCGGAAGGCTTGGAATTTGTGAACGAACTAGTCGGTGGTGTTGTTCCTAAAGAATATGTTCCGGCTATTCAAAAGGGTATCGCTGAACAAATGCAAAATGGTGTCCTTGCGGGCTATCCTCTGCTAGGTTTGAAAGCTGTTGTATTTGATGGTTCATACCATGACGTAGATTCCAACGAGATGGCGTTTAAAATTGCTGCTTCCATGGCTACGAAAAAACTGGCTCAGCGCGGTGGTGCTGTATTGCTTGAGCCAATCATGAAAGTTGAAGTAGTTACCCCTGAAATCAACATGGGTGATGTAGTGGGTGACTTAAACCGTCGTCGTGGTCTCATTCTGGGTATGGATGAAAGCGTGATGGGTAAAGTGATCGACGCAGAAGTTCCACTTGCAGAAATGTTTGGTTATGCAACCTCACTTCGTTCTGCAACTCAAGGCCGTGCAACATATACCATGGAGTTTCTGAAGTACGCGGAAGCTCCGCGCAATGTAGCTGAAGAAATTATTGCAAAAAGTAATGTTAGAGACGCTGATTAATTCTATATTTCAATCTTTTTAGGGGAATGGAAAGTGGCTAAAGAAAAATTTGAACGTAAAAAACCGCACGTCAATGTGGGCACTATTGGTCACGTAGACCATGGTAAAACCACACTGACAGCAGCTCTAACTCGCGTTTGTGCTGAGGCATGGGGCGGCAAAGCTGTTGCATTTGACGGTATCGACAATGCACCAGAAGAGCGTGAGCGCGGGATTACCATTAACACGTCTCACGTGGAATATGATTCTCCCAATCGT
>JANPKH010000006.1:0-7034 GCA_031425935.1 Gammaproteobacteria bacterium
AAACGCAACAGCAACTTACGCTTGAGCGTTCAGATCAAGCCATGGCCCGTGTTTTAGAAGACGTCATTAGCTTGTTAGTGGAGCAAGGTGCTATTCGTTTTACTGATTTGCCAGAAGCGGCGCAGACTAAATTATTGTCACGTCGTGAGCTGCGTGGCCAGCGCCAAGGGATGGAGCTGCTGGATGATGGTGACGATTTAAATATTTAAATTAATTCATCTTAAATCCAGGGCCCAGTTATCGCATCAATGCCCAATTTAAATATTTTTTCTTTTTCTGCTTCACTACAAACGCCTTCTGCAATCATTACCATTCCAAGAGAATGGCCAATATTACATAACCCTTGAATGAATGTTTGGTTAACCGGGTTGGCATTAATGTCACGAACTAATGCGCTGTCTATTTTCAAATAATGGAAACCACTGTCTTGCAGTTCACGAATTTTAGTGAATTCTATCCCTATATGTTCTAGCCCTACACGACAACCGGCAGTACGCAAAGACGATGTAAAACTACGCAGTTCTGCCATATGACGTAATGCGCAGGACTCTGGAAATTCTATCCACAAAGGATCAATTGTCGGTAGCCGATTTGTTAAAAGCTTCAATGCTTGTTCGCGAAAATTAGCATTGCATAAAGAATCTGCAGAAATATTTATCGCGATTGCGGTAGTTGCTGTAGTTAATTTATCGAGAGCCGCTTTGATTACGCTCAAATCAATTGCGGGCATCATGCTGAGCCGTGCAGCCCAGGGAATAAAATAACCGGCCTGTTGCCACTGTTCATCGAGGTACATGCGCACAGGTGCTTCGCGATGAATTATTTCCCCTACTGCATTTTTTACCGAAAACTCAGCAAGTTGTAATTGATCTTTATCTAAAGCTACGGAAATAGCGTCACGCCATCCGTTCAGATTGCGGTGCGCAAGAGGGTAGTGGTGACTATTCAGTGTAATCAGTGCGCGGTTGCCTTTCAATTCAGCCTGCGCCAAAGCACCATCCAATTTATGTAAAAGCTCTTTAGGTTCTGAACCCGTAGTGAAGGTGCAAGCAGCAATCGGTAATTGCAGAGCTAACAAATTATGCATTTGTAATTGGTTATTGAATTGTTCGCTTAACTCAGCGCCAATTGCGTCAGCAGATGGATTACTCGAAATGACGATCATAAAGTCGCTGCCGTTTAAACGTCCAGCGTGACTGCCAGGATAACGCTCAAGCACTTGATGCAAAACGCCAGCAATCTGAATCAGCGCGTGATCAGTTGCCGCGCGACCTAATTGATTATTCAACTCCGCTAAATTTAATACGCGGGCTATAGCAACAACACCGGTACTGCTGTCTTCGCGTTTTAAAAAACTTTCCAGTAAATTTAAGAAATGATTGCGATTAGGTAACTCAGTTAATTCGTCCAGATGTGATTCTTTGCGTAATTTTTCTAATTGTCTGGTTTCTTTTTCCAGCATGACTTTTACGCTGTGGGAAAGCAAGTTCATTGCACGAACCAAGCGTTGGAACTCCTTGGTTTTAGGTTCGTCTGAGGTAATAAAGCGTCTTTCACTAATTGCTTCTGCTTGTTTAATAACACCATCGAGTGGATCGGAAATAAATTTTATAAATATTGTTCCTAAAACACCGCTCATTAGCGCAGCGATAAAAAACCATCCAAATAATTGCGTCGTGCTATTCCATAGTGCTTGCGCTGCATATCGCGACTGGCTCTTTATGGTTAACGTGCCGTATTGTTGCCAGCCATCTTGAACTTGTGCGACACCTGGTGCTGCCCCTAAATCAACTAGCTGGATAAACAATTGTGGGACATGTTGCAGTTCTGTATTATTTTTTTCGCCATCGTATCGGCGTTCAATGAGTGTTTTGTTTTGTGGGTCAGTTAAAATAATATATTCGTAGTGGCCAGTATCGAATTGAGCACTAATCAGTAGTTGAAGAGTGACGGGATCTTTTTCTATTTGAGATAGTGAGAGGGCAAGTGAGTTGGCGTTATCGAGGTTTTTAAGATGTAGTTGTTCTTCTAAATAATGTTTGGCCGAAAGAAGACTAATTCCAAAGCTTCCTCCCATCGCTAGCAATAGCATAACGATAATGCCTATCCACAATTGTTTAATCAAAGACATAAACCGACCACCTATTCAAAGCCATATTGTTCAAACCCATGTTGTTTAAAGCCTATTAAATGTGCTGCTAAAAGCCTTCCTGTTTCATCCGCATTAACACATCGCGCCAGCGCGATAAACGTGCCGTAGGGTCAATCTTTGGTTGGGCCTGCCCACCCACCCACAAACCTTCGCTATTAAAGCTAAATATAGGGTGTAAATCGCTGCGTGTATTCGCAGGTTCAATATTTGTGATCAAGCTGTCTAAAATTAATGGCACCGCGTTCGGTTGTGGATAATATCCCATTACCATATGGGCCTGAAAAACATGACTTGATGGCCCACCAATTTGCGCTTTCACGTAAATTAAACGCAGGCGGTTAGTGGGAATGCCTAGTTTTACCAGAGTCATGTATTTAGCAATAGTGTAATCTTCGCAATCACCTGCACCAGTGCCCAATGTTTCTAACAGTGTTGCCCAGTAATCGCTTTTCTTCCAGTGCGCGCTGTCATCGTCGAAACGAATATGCTTGTTAAAAAAATCATTTACTTTTTTAACCTGATCAACTTCAGCTTGAAGTTGAGTGTCCTCAAGTAGTCTATGCCAGGCCCGAAATTTTCTAACACCTTCATTACCGTAATGTGCTTGCATTATGCGTTCCATCATATCGACATTTAGACTTACTGAGCCGAATAGAAGAGTGCAAGTCAGACTGGCGAGCAAAAGCCCACATTGTAGTGCGCTAGCCTGCAACATGGCGTTTTTCAATGGCGGTTTCCGCCATTAATGCATAAGCGTTTAATGCTGGGGCACATGGAATCAGTTAGGGTCAAGCCTTAGGGGATGGTGTATCCAGTATAGTTGGCGATAGGAAATGTGAAGTAGAAAATGACTGAATTGTGGTTTTTGTTTAAGCGTGTAGGTTTAATAATCTGCATTATCTGAATATTGGTCCGGTAGAAAAATACATGATGCTTGTCGATTGATAGGTGCTTTTAATAGGCGCTTAGAGCTCGTTCTATAATTTTCAATTTCAATTTCAATTTAATTCTTCATTGATTGAAGTCCGCAGATGTTTATATGTTTTGGCTTAGTTAGTTTTCTTAAAGAGTGCACAATTAAAAATGGAGTTCTGTGCTGTTAAAATATGTAACATAAATATTAATTTATTTGTTACTAACCTTTACAAATAACTGTTACTGGTTGTCGTCTGATTTTGCATTTCGGTAGATGCTTTCTGCAATTCTTGTTTTACATACGTATTCAAAGAGTAAGGATAAATACATACGTATGTTGTTCTTGTGCCCACAAAAAATATCGTTTCATATGGCATTTCCAATAACTTTAACAAGGGAAACAGAACCTATGAAAATTAAATATTTATTGAGTATTTTTTTATTTAGCCTGTGTGCGAGTACGCAGGCTGAGTGGTTTTTACGTGGTACTCACAACGCGTGGGATGCAACTCAAATGATTTCTGCTGGCGCTGGCACGAATACTATGCAGCTCAATAATGTCGTATTTTCTTCAGCGGGAAGTATTAAATTCGATCGTTTTGGCGACTGGTCCGAAAATTATGGAGTGGGCGGCAGAAACGGCGGCAATATTTCGGTTGCAGCAGGGACTTGGAATATTAAATTTTTTACTGATACAAAAAGCTGGGCTATTTCTTCTCCTGCATCTTCTGCAAATAGTTCTACTTCAAGTTCTGTTGGAATTAGATATCACCTGCGTGGCACTCATAATGCGTGGGCTACGGGAGATTTTTTTATTGCGGTTGAAAACTCTCCCACTGACTTCCACATTTGTCGCAATTTTACGTCTGGTGATGCTGGTGGTGGTCCACGCTTTAAGGTGGACCCAAATGGTGGTTGGGGTTCAGATGCATTCCCGACGGCAGATGTAGCGGCGAATGGTTGGACAAAAATAATAATTAATGGCGGTACAAGAACCCTCCGGAGTACTACGACTAACATGAGTGCGAATTGCGGTGCTTCAAATATCAGTAGTGTTGCCTCAACAAGTTCTGTTTCAAGTTCTTCAAAGCTAGCAAGTTCTTCAAGGCTATCTAGTTCTTCAAGGGTATCAAGCTCTTATAATAGTTCGGCTGTCACTGCCGATGATTTCCGCGCGCGCACAATATATTTTATGTTTGTAGATCGTTTTGCAAATGGTAATACCAATAACGACAACGGAAATAATTCTGCAGCGACATCAACCGTTAAATCTGCCGGGGGTCTCAGCGAATGGAAAAAGTATTGGGGCGGAGATGTTGCGGGCATAATTGCAAAACTCGATTATTTAGAATCGTTAGGGGTAAGTGCTATTTGGGTTACCCCATTAATGGACAATATTGATGTCGGCGCAGAAGGCGGTTATCACGGCTATTGGGCGAAGGATTTCTATTCGGTGGATGAGCATTTAGGTGATTGGGATTTAATAGATGAGTTGCATCGCCAAATGGAATTGCGCGGAATGAAATTGGTGTTGGATATAGCACTTAACCATTCCAATCAGGATGATTCATTTGAGTTTGGCACTTTGTTGAAAGAAGGCGCATATGTTACTAATTTTGCTAATGGTAAAGGGACTTGGTACCACAACAATGGCGCAATTTCAGATTGCGGTGATACCAATCCAGCCACTAAATGTGATGGCAGTAACGGCACTTTTAATGAATGGAATGATCCCTGGTCTTTTCGCAATAAAAGTTTGTTCAACTTGGCTGATTTTAATCACGGTGTAGGCGCAAATAGCCAGGCAGATAACTACTTAATCAATGCAGCATTAAAATGGATGGACCATGGTGTAGAAGCTTTCCGTATCGATGCGATAAAACATATCGAACCTGGTTTTATTAATCGTTTTGCAGCAGCGGTGCGCGCCAAAAAAGCCGACACCTATATTTTTGGTGAGTGGTACGATGCTGGCGCAGGTGACACATTGTCGATGAGTTTTTTGAATGAACGGCGTGGTTCTGAATTATTAGATTTTAAATTGCGCGACAATATTGAAAAAGCAATTGCGGGTGATCAAAGCATGATTAGTTTGAGTAGTCATATTAATTCGCGCGCAGCAGCCATGAATAACAATGAAGATTTACAAACTATTTTTCTTGATAATCATGATGCAACGCGAACTAGTGTTTTCCTGCAAACTACGGCTAAAACCAACCGCGGAAATGGTAAGGGAATGAGCAAGGCTTTCGCAGATGCTCGTCAAAATGTAGGTATGGCTTTAGTTATGACGTTGCCTGGGATCCCCACTATTTATTACGGTACCGAGCAAAATTCAACGTGGTTCACTGCTAACGGTGATGGAGTTACGGGGCATGATCCTTTCAATCGGGAGCAGATGCCATCATTTAGCCAAACAACTCCAGCATTCACGATGATAACTGCACTAGCCAATTTACGTAAAAATAGTATTGCCATACAGCGCGGTAATTACGCGGAGCGTTGGGTGACTGAGGATGTATTGGTATTCCAGCGTCAGGAAGGTGCTGATTGTGCTGTCGTTGCGTTAAATCGCGGTGCTCCAGTAACTGTCACTGTGCCAAATTTATGTTTGGCTACGGGAGCTTATACTAATAAAATAGGTACGGATGTTGTAAGTGTTTCAACGGGCATGGGTACATTTACATTGTCACAAAATGAGGTTGTAGTTTTGCATTAAGAAGGAAGATAGTTGCAAAAATAGTCGCGAAAATAGCTCGTAAAAATAATTATTTATTTTTGAATTAAATGCGGTGTTTGTATGAAGGCGATCTGCTTTGGTAGATCGCCTTTTTTATGAGGGACGGCATAGTATTTGATTTTTTATTGTTTTCAGCGGGGCACTTTCCAAAACTTCTGCATTTCAATAAACATAAATGATGCGGTCCATGCAATAAGTACTAAGCCAGTCAGTGCTTCTAATCCACTCAGGAAACGTAAATTGCCGATAGGTTGGATATCACCAAATCCGAGGGATGTATAACACGTAAAGGAAAAGTAAGCACAGTCGAGTAGGCTGTTATTAAAATTGCCTGCTAGCGCGCCAAATTTTTCTGTTTGAATCATGAAATAGTAGCCAAAAGCGAATAGCCAAATTTCTATTACATGCGCAAGCAGCGCACCAAATACACCAAGCAGAATACTGAAGCGATGTTTAATGGGGAATTTTGGAATAAGACTACTGAGTAAATTGAGCACTTCAAAATGTATTAGCACAGCGCCTGCGACTAAAAAGCTATTAATAAATATGACTAGCAACATGGCGTTATTCTCCTGGTTTTATTTTCTTGGCTTTATTTTTTTGATTCGCACATGGGCGTGTGGAGATACGATAAGATTTTTCAAATGTTCCAATGAATTAATTCTAGCTTATCTTGTGCGGCAGTAATTGCCCATGCCTGATCATGCCAATCCCCTAGCACGATTCTTTCAGCGGGTTGTTCTTTAATTATTAATGCGTGGCGTGCGGGGCGGTGGGTGTGGCCGTGAATTAAACGTGTTACGCAAGCTTCCTGCATGACTCGCACAACTTCGTCTGGCGTAACATCTAAAATATCTTCTGCTTTTAAGCTATTCATTGCCTGACTTTTTTCGCGTAACTGAGTAGCAAGTGCGCGGCGGGCGGCGAGTGGCTGTGTAAGAATGTGCTCTTGCCATTGTGCCGAGCGAACTTGTTGGCGAAAGTTAATGTAATCTTTGTCTTCGGTGCAGAGATTATCGCCATGCAATAACAGGGTAGGGCAACCATATAAATTAATGATCGTGCCTTCGGCAATTAAATGAGCTCCAGCGCTAACTGCGAATTTTTCTCCCAGTAAAAAGTCACGGTTACCATGCATCAAAAATATCTGCGTGCCACGCTGACTCATTTAATTGCCGAAGGCACGATCATTAATTTATATGGTTGCCCTACCCTGTTATTGCATGG
>JANPKH010000007.1:0-3523 GCA_031425935.1 Gammaproteobacteria bacterium
ACAGAAAAAAAACATCAAAGACATGGCGGCAATGATTATTGGGTGATAAAGCTCGATGCAAAGGGCGCTTTACAATGGCAGAAAAGCTTTGGCGGTGTCGGTCAAGATGACCTATCCAGTATCTACCCAACGCGAGACGGTGGTTATATTGTCGGCGGATCATCGGCTTCCTCGCCTGGAAGTGTCAGCCCGCTCGTGTCATCCCGAGCGGAGTCGAGGGACGAGACAACTACCAAAACCCAAAAAAGTCGCGGCAACATGGATTACTGGATATTAAAGCTAGATAGCGAAGGAAACATAGAGTGGCAACAAAACTATGGTGGTAAATATGCCGACTTGTTGTGCTCCGTCGTTCCAACGCAAGACGGTGGATTTCTTGCAGGTGGTACATCCAATTCGCCACAATCTGGTGATAAAGACAACGTAAACTTTGGTAATGGTAGCGATTATTGGATTCTTAAACTTAATAACAAAGGAGCTATCCAGTGGCAACAAACCATCGGCGGAGATCAAGATGATGAATTATTTGAACTGCTTCAATCACGCGATGGTGGCTATATACTGGGAGGCAGCTCTAATTCTGGCACAACCAATAGTAAATCATCAACTAACAAAAACGGTACCGACCTATGGGTGGTGAAACTAGATATTGATGGGAAAATGGATTGGCAGCAAACCTATGACTTTGGGCGCGTAGACCTTTTGACTTCAATTATAGAAAACGACGACCAAACCCTTATGCTTGGTGGCTATGCACAATCACAAGGAGGAAAAGACGAAGAAGGCATAAACGATTACATTGCTATTAAACTTTCCGACAAAGGCGAAAAACTATGGGAAAGAACTGTGGGTAGCAATGGCCAAGACATTTTGAAAAAAGCGGTCATGACCCGAGATGGTGGTTTTCTTTTGGCGGGAACATCAAATCCAGAGAATATACAATCGTCAAAAAAAAGCTCAAAAAATGCAAATATTGGAGGCATCGATACTAGTGGTCAATTGGGTGGACTGAAAAAAGCAAATGATGCACTTGATAAATCTATTGGTGATGAGGTGGGTAAAGTCAATGACAAGATCAACAAAACGTTAGACAATGCCACCGATAAAATAAACGACAAAATCAATAAAAATTACGACTCGGCATTCAAGCTTGGTGTAAACGGTCCAACTGGCAATTTAGCAGAACTAGGCAAGGGAGGAAACGCTGCAGATGCGGCTGGAAAACTACTTTCTGGAGGAAACAATCAACCCAAACTACCCGCCTCTCGTGAGAAGAAAACCAACTACGGCAGAGGTGATTTTTGGGTAGTAAAACTCAAAGACAAAGACCGCAAGGAGAAAGAGGAACGCGCCAAGATAGAAGCCTTCCCTAACCCAACTTCACAGTATAGCAATGTGATTGTAGGCTTTGAGTATGAGAAAGGTACATTAAGTGTTTACAACCTCGGCGGAAGTGAACTGCAGCGTTTTGCCATAACCGAAAGAACGATTCCTGTAGATTTGGGTCAGTATCCTGCGGGAATATACATCGTTAAGGTATCAACGAATAAGGGAGAAGCGAGTATGAAGGTAATTAGGGGAGGTAAGTAGTATGAACTGCCCCACTTCTATAAAACCTGAACACTAAATACCAAAAATAAAAAACAAAACAATTATGAAAAAACTCATCATCCTATTTTTTGGCATAAGCAGTACTTTACATGGGCAAAGCTCCATAAACCCAGATTTAATAACATTTCCAACTTCCCCTGAAGCGGCAAGGTTGGGAACATATGGAAATACACCCGTAAACCTATTTAGTGGACAAATCCAACAATCTATCACACTTTTTGAAGGCAAGGAGGGAGATTTTGATTTTCCTGTAAGTTTAAATTATAATTATGCTGGATATAGGGTTGAAGAGACACCATCTCTACTTGGTTTAGGTTGGTCATTAAACCTTGGAGGCGTAGTTATTAGAGAGGTCAGAGGTTTGCCCGATGAGTATCACAATGGATATAGTTCAAATATGTTTATAAGAGAACATGTTCTGAATCCGTATTTCGATTCTGGAACTATAAATGATTATTCAGCAAGGAAAATAGCCCAAGGTGAATATGATTCAGAACCTGACAAATACACTATAAGTGTCAATGGAATTCGTTTTTCCTTTAAAATAGGCATCGATGGTAATCCTGTTTTTCTTTCAAAGCATAATTATAAACTAGAAATTTTGAGAAATCCTAATGATAATTTGGACTTCACAAGTTTTATTCTGACCGATACAAATGCCAATAAATACTTTTTCGAGTACAAAGAAACCAATGAACATATTGAATCTCCTGCATTTTACACAAATGTAATTTATGATTTACAGAATCCTATATATACATCTGCTTGGCAACTTTCCAAAATAATACTTAACAATAATTCACAAATAACTTATGGTTACGTAGATGATGACTTTTACACCTATAATTTTTTTGCCACGGGTATTTTTAGAGGTTTTTATGTCACCCAACTACCTGATTCAGAATATTCCCAAGGATGCGCCAAAGATCTGGTAAGAAGGAAAATTTTAACGTCTATAACTTCCAATACTTTTAATATAAGTATGAACCTACTGACACTTAATGGGCAAAAGGTATATAGTGGACTAGAAATCAGCGATTTCAATAATATCCTAGTTGACGATTATAATTTTAGTTATGCAACGCTACGTAATGAATTGATCAATATTACCCACAACAACGCTTTCTTTCATGAATTTGAATATTATGGAAACATTCCACAGGGTTTTATAAATTCAATTACGCAACTCCCTTGGAATCAAGATAAGTGGGGATTTGCCAATGATGCATTTAACTCATTTGGTGTTGATATCCCCTTAACCTCCTACATCGCTGATAAAAGTGTTTCATTTTCTAAAACGCTCAATGGTGCGCTTAAAAAGATAATCTACCCGACAAAAGGAACAACAGAGATATTATATGAACAGAATACTATTGCTCCTATAATCAATGTAAGTACAGCGCTGAATAGCCGAATTCATTTAAAATTCAAATCGGATAACGTCCCTTCGGCACCTATTTACAAGGAAAAGACATTTACTAAAACTTTTGACGTTGATGTACTTGCCACATTAAGCCATTCGTTGACAACAATGAATAATGGTTTTGTTTATTTATCCATCAGAAGAGATCCAACCTGTGGTTCGGTTGTGAATGGGAATGATAATTATTTTCTCAAAATACCAGGTATTAGATCTCTGCAACACCTTGACATACCAACAGTATGTCCACTGCTTGAGGATGCAATTATTGATGATAATCCGACAACACCCTATACTGTGAGTAGGAACAGTGACGGTAAATTTATTATCCCCGCTGGAACATATATATTTAAATTTTCATCTGACACTAATCAATATGATGTACGGGCAGAGCTGATCATGGACTTTTACGACCCCTCTGTAGGTGATATAAGTAATCAGGATATTAATGAAAAAGTAGGCGGAATAAGAGTGAAATCAATTATCGACGAC
>JANPKH010000008.1:0-1772 GCA_031425935.1 Gammaproteobacteria bacterium
ATGCAAATGCGGTGCTGTATTACAACGATTACAACATCGAAGCCGATCCTGAAAAAATGGCAACTCTTAAGACCATGCTTGATGATTTTATTGCGCGTGATGTCCCTATCGACGGAGTAGGTTTTCAAATGCATATTATGATGGATTACCCTTCTATCGCCACTATTACAGCCGCCTTCCAAAAAATCGTCGACCTTAATCTTAAAGTCAAAATTACCGAATTGGATATTCCCATTAACAACCCTTACAACTCTGGATATCCCGGCAATGCCAAAACTACTTTAACAACAGAATTAGCACTGGCACAAAAGAAACGCTACTGTGAAGTTGTGAAGGCTTACCTGGACACTGTACCTGCGGAGTTGCGCGGCGGTGTCACTGTGTGGGGTGTAAGCGATCCAAGCAGCTGGTTAATTTCATTTTTATTTAATAACGCGCATGACGATTGGCCACTGTTATTTGATAGAGATTACAAGGAAAAGCCTGCCTTAAAAGGCGTTGCTGATGCACTTAGTGGACAACCTTGCACTAACACATAACCAGTCAGCGAGCGGGTTATGATTAAGATAAAAAACAAAGCTGGTGTGCGTTTGCTTGCAATGCTCATGCTTTGTTTTTTATCTGTTTCTAAGGTTTGGGCACTCGGCGAACAATCTTGGCTGGCAAAATCAGCAAGTGGTAATCTCGTTTTAATTGATGCGCGGCAAAGCACTGAACTAGTTATCGATATTGATGAATTTGCCGGTGTCATTCGTGCTACAAAAAATTTGCAAATCGATATTGAAAAAGTTACTGGAAAAAAACCAGAACTGAAAAACATTATTAGTGATAGCTCCGCCACCCTAAGTTCTTCCCGCAGCAATCAACACCTAGTCGTCATAGGCACCCTCGGTAAAAGCAAACTCATTGACCAATTGATCGCGAATGGAAAACTGGATATCAGTAAAATCCGCGACCAGTGGGATGCTTATCAGGTGCAAGTTATCCATAATCCATTTCCGCATATACAGCGCGCAATGGTCATTGTCGGCGCGAATAAACGCGGCACTATCTACGGCATCTATAGTTTGAGTGAACAAATTGGCGTGTCACCCTGGTATTGGTGGGCCGATGTGCCAGTGAAGAAAAAGAAAGAAATTTTTATTAATAAAAAAATAAATGTGATCGAAATACCCAAAGTGAAATATCGCGGCATATTTCTGAATGACGAAGCACCTGCATTAACGGGTTGGGTTACCGAAAAATTCGGTAACTACAACGCAAAATTTTATGAAAAAGTATTTGAATTATTATTACGGCTTAAAGCCAATTTTCTGTGGCCAGCCATGTGGAATAATGCGTTTGCTGATGATGACCCACAAAACATGATTCTCGCCGATGAATACGGCATTGTCATGAGTACCTCGCATCACGAGCCAATGATGCGCGCGGATAAAGAATGGAATCGTTACGGTAAAGGGCCTTGGGAATATTCGAAAAATCCAGAAAATTTAAAAACATTTTGGATCGATGGCACGAAGCGCAATAAGCCCTATGAGAGTGTTTACACCCTTGGTATGCGCGGCCAGCAAGATGAGCCTATGAGTGAAGGCGAAAATATAGATTTGCTTGAAAAAATAGTGCGTGATCAGCGCGATATTTTAAGCAACGTATTCGGTAAAGATAAGCTCACTCAAGTTCCGCAAGTGTGGGCGCTCTACAAAGAAGTGCAAGGATTTTATGAACGCGGCATGCGCGTACCTGACGATGTTATTTTACTGTGGTGTGATGAC
>JANPKH010000009.1:0-8157 GCA_031425935.1 Gammaproteobacteria bacterium
CAGCACTGCAGTGGCGCGACGCGGTGATGAGTTTTGTTGCTCTCTTGCGCCCGGCACTGGTAGCCACCAAGAACGCGCTTACCGCCATGGGTGACGGTGGTAGTGTGGCCTTTGACGCTGCGCTCCTTGCTCTGGACCGTGGCGAGTTGCGCTCGCATCGTGCCGTGGCCCAGCAGCTGGGCGACATGCGGGCAGGCTCAGTGTTTGGACGAATTCTTCTGGGCGTGCACACGGAAGAGGAGTTGGCGCAGGTCGAGGACGCCATTGCCCATCCGTCGCGTGTGGCGCTGCGCGTGTGGCAACTGAAGCGACACAAGCGCGCGCTCGATGCGTTGCTGCGAGAGCTGCCCGCCACAGCGGACTTGATGATGGCGCACGAAGGTGACGAGCAGGAGGCGCAGGAGCTTGTGGTGTACTGCCAAGACAAGTGGCGTGGGCTGAC
This sequence comes from Gammaproteobacteria bacterium, assembly GCA_031425935.1. Taxonomy (GTDB): domain Bacteria; phylum Pseudomonadota; class Gammaproteobacteria; order Pseudomonadales; family Cellvibrionaceae; genus Cellvibrio. The sequence goes on from JANPKH010000009.1 coordinate 443, forward strand.
GTCGTCCGGGCTCGGGGGACGACGAGAGAACCGGGTTGCCTTTGCACTGCCCTCGAAGCGGCGCAAGACGAAGAAGGACGTCACGGTATCGTCTTCGTCGTCGCCTTCAAAGGAGGTGGAAGAGGAAGAGCAGCAGTCGGAACAGGACATGCAGCAACAAGCGGGAGTGGAGGAAGAAGAGCAGCAGAGCGTGCTCGTGGAGGAAGCAGCGGAACCGGAATGGCTTCCTCAACTGCGGCTTGACTTGGACGCCGCGCGAGATTCCACGGCAACCGTGCTGTATGTGCTGTCCATGCGAGACGCGCGCGGCATCATCAATCTCAACGTCAGCGGAGTGGAACCGAGCGTGGACATGGCGACGGTCGTTGCGGGCAAGGCGCTGGTTGACAACGACGGCCTGGGCGAGCTTTTGCGCAGCGACGACGGTGACGACATTGGCGTGGAGGACATGGCTCGGCTGTCGCAGTGGTGGCGCATCGTGGAGCGCGCCTACAAGTTTCACGGGCTGTTCCAGTACCTCAGGGGTGGTAGCAATGCTGCGAAGCGTGGGCGCCCCAGGAAATCGGTGCCGCTCGAAGAGAAATGGCACACGCTCGTGCAACACATTCGCGACAATGCGCATGGCTTCACGTCTGCCGCGCACTACGATCGCATCGGGGCGTTTCTTGTGCAATACCCTGGCTTCTTGTGGCAGATGCAGTTTGCCACGCTTGCGCAGTGGACGCGTACGTTTGACGACGGCCAAGGAGGTCGCGCAAAGAACATGACGGCCGTGCTGAGCGAGCGCATGAGTGAGGAGGACAAGCGCTTTTGGAGCTCCTTTGATCGCATTCGCGAGCTGAATGCCATGGGCGAGTTGGACGTCGTCAATGTGCAGTTTCGCGCCGAGTGCGTCGCTGGCGATGGCGACTAATACGGCGATTGGCGTGCCCCGTGAGGATGCTGCCAACGCCCTGCTTGAGTACTTGCGTGACGAGGAGATTCGCGTCATGATTGGCATGGAGATTCGAAGCATGTTGATGGACGAGGACGCGTTGCCGCCGTCTGTGCGTGATGCGACCATTGAGCAGCTCTTGAGGGAACGCATTGAGGCGCAGAACGAACTCGATGCTTGCCGCAGAGGGGAGTGGAGTAGGTCCTCCAATGCGCGTCGCGAAGTGCCGTTGATTGAGATTGCAATTGCGGAGTGGTGTGTGTCTGTGGCGGTGTGCGAGCGATTCGTCGAGAGCTACATCCGCAACAAGGAAGGACGTGGTGGATACTTGCAGACGGCTGTACGTGAAGTGGGCGGCCCGGCATCGACCTCGCTGGACGCGCTGGCGAAGATATTCGATTTTCAGGCCTGCGTGTGGCAGCGCGATGATGATTCGCGCGTCAAGTGCATTGGACGAGTCAATGGTGGTGACGCGGCGCGCCAGATGATTCACATGCTGCATGATGGGCGCGTTCATTTTGATCGGCTGGTGGCGATGTAAAACGTTGTTTTTCTGCATGATTCATGCGTTTTTTCCAAGGCGATCGTCTTCGTTTGGCGTCGAGGCGACATGGCACTATGTTCAAGCAACTCCAGAGGACCAGCACGCGGAAGTGGTCCTGAACACCCTTTGAGTGTGGTGGCTGGCGCTGCGCGTGTGGCAGCTGAAGCGTTTAGATGACGCGCAAACGAAAAACAGCAGAGCGGCCACTCACCCAAACGCGACGCACCCTCCCCCACCCCATTCCATCATTCGTCGTCTCCCCTCCTGCAGTCCAGCTGAGCGGCCTCGCGCCAGGGAAGCGTCCACCGTCAGATCGGCACACAGCCGCGAGGGCGAGTGCGCCGCGCGCCTGCCGGGGCCACTGTTTGCAAACGCAAAACAGAGCAAAAAGCGCGGCTGACGCACCAGTTCGTCGGCGAGTTGTTGCGCCACACCACGGGCACAGCCGCCGGGGCCCTCTCTCTTCGCGGCGCGGCCTTGCCGGGCCCCTTGTTGGTCGACGCAACGGAGAGCACCGCGGCGCCCTTCTGTGGTTCGCACAAACACGCACACTCAAGCTGAGTTGCACCGTCTTACGCGCACACAACACAACCGCACAGCACGAGTACCGCCAAGGTTCCGGGTTGGCGCGCAAACGCGGATGTGGTGTTTCGCTGAAACGCAGAGAAAAACCACAGAATGATCGGAATCTCTGCGCAGTGCGCAGATTTGGCTTGTTCTCTGAGGGCCCTTTTTGTTCCCGTCACTTTCACTCATGCTCTGCTTCATTGTCATCGGTATTCATGTCAAGCACTGGTGCGCTTGTGATCCCGGTCTCACCTTTTTTTTTGTCGCAGCGCTGGTCGTCTCGCTTGTGACCTCTGAGGCTCCTCCTCCACCGTGCCCACGGAACGAGCAACAGTTCGTTCTCACCTTGAATGCTCCTTTCACTTTGGAATTCAGTGGTCAAACGACAGGAACTCTTCAGGCCACCGACACGGCCGCAGTGGTGCAGACCGTCCTTGAAGGGCTTTCGACAATTGGAGCTGGCAATGTCTTCGTCACATCTACGGGTTCCAACTTCATTGTTGTGTTCCAAAATGTACTTGGCTTGCAGGATGTTCCTATTATTGGCAGCGTCGGTGCTTTGATTTTCGAGAGTTATCCAGGCTGCGGTGGAAGCACCGGCGGAAGCACTGGCACAGAATGAAGGCACGCCTTTGGTGAGTGTTTGGATTGACGCGAGCAGGGAAAGAACTGAAACTGAAAGTCCCGAGGTTAGCTGTGGTGACGAAAGCGGTGTCTGCAACGCCGCACCTGGCCGATGTGTGATGCCAGTCAGTGTCGGTGCGACGATAGTCGCGCATATGCGAATCAGCGAATGAATAAACGGATAAGATACGAGAAGTAGGGGCACCTCTCCACAATAGCTGCCTGCTCAAGACTGCTCACGACCTTCTTCGCGCGTCTGTTTTTTTTAAAACAATGGCAGCATATGATAGCGTAATGATGATACGATACGTTGCCCTCTTCCAACGGTGTGCGAGCCATCAAAGAAGTTCGAATCTAATGCGCGGAGGACGTGAAGGCCAGTGTTTCGTTGTCGAGTCGAGTCGTTTTGAGTCAATGCAACGTCAGTCGTTCGGTTTTTCGAGCCTGAATTAAAATACAACTCACCAGCTTTAGTTTGAGTTTCTAGTTCTCACTGCATTAGTGAGGTGCTTTTCAACGTTATGATTGGGCACACTTTTCTGCTCATTGTCGTCGCGTTCTCTGCCTCTGCCTCTGCCTCCGCCTCCTCATCTGCGAATGTACCACCATCATTCATTCATAGCATGACGCAACTTGCAGCCCGTGCGGAGACAACCATCGCACTCACAAGCGCAGTAAGGATTACCTTTTTTTCTTCTTTCTTAAGCTTATTGCCGGATTGTCACAATAATGTTTGTGTGCGAACAGGGGTGGGTTAGTGAGTTCAACGATAGAAATGCGCGATCGGCCACGAGCAACATTGTCACAGGAGCGTGTATCGATTGCAGCTTGAGTGACTCTGAGGCTTGCATGAGGTCATTTTTCGTCTTCGATGTATCGTTGCTTGTTGGACCCATCACAACAGTAGTTTTCGAGATTTCGTCATTCGAAGTTTCAGCAACAGGATTCCCTGTACAGCTAGAGCTTCGTCAAGTCACAGGATCCGTTCTCGCCGAATTACAGGCAGGCACTGGCACCTCCACTTTCGATGATATGGTACTTGGCCCATTAGTTGCGGATCCTATTACAATTACCGGAAGCGAAGGCTCCATTTATGAATTCTCTCTCAATGCAGCTGGAGTCGCTGCACTGACAGCTGTTGCTGGGACTGCAACCCCGTTTGCGTTTAGTGGTTCCCTGAATAATTGTCCTCCAACACCTGCCACGCATAGCGTGATATGGTCAAGATCCGGGAGGAGCACACCGCGTCAACTTGTTGTGAACAAAGTGCAAGCTATTACTGGAACTGAGTAGTTGCGTTGCTTTTAGAAAATGGAGGAAAAGTGAATGATTCAGGCTGGCAATGAACTTCGCCAGTGATTTTTATATTGTCAGTGAGTGAATTTGAGTCGTACCGCAACCGAGATGAGAGATTGGCTGGTGGCTCGGGGGACGACGCGGAGGAGGTGCCCAAGGGAGCCCGTCAAAGCCATCTAATGATAAGGAGGCAGACCTCGATGACCCGGCGGAGCCGGATTCTAGCGACGACAACAAACAACAACACAAAATCGAGTTCCTTGTGGATCCAATGACTATGAGGATGACAATGTGTGGTGACGCGAGCGGTGTCTGCAACGCCGCACCTGGCCGATGTGTGATGCCAGTGTCGGTGCGAGTGGACGATAGTCGCGCATAATTGCGAATCAGCGGATGTATAAATGGATAAGATACAAGAAGTAGGGGCACCTCTCCACATTAGCAGGCGCCGCAACGACAAGACCGAGGAGCGATTGATGGAATGTACAGAATGAATGAAAGATCGCTCCTTTATTTACAAGCCAGCCCTGCTGATTCCACACACGTAAAGTGTTGTGAAATGCTGTACACTCGCGCAGAATGGAGCTTGATCAGCACGGACGCGAGTGACGATGTTGCGTTTCCCATCGCTTTGGCCTTTTGTTGAAATGATCGTACATACTGAGTGCCACTCCACTCGTCGTCATCATCATCCGGCCACGGGCGAGACATGTGCTAAATGAAATCTGCACGGGCTTGTGCAGTGGCCAGCAGTTCCAAAAGCGAGGTCTCAGAGCAATTTAAGGAGACACAATACCAGCACGGCTGTTTCGATGCAATGGCCCGTGCCTTCAATGCCGGAAGCCCAATCAAAAGATCGGTATCTTCTGGGTCGCTGCCGAGTTGCTCCAAAGTCATGTGGTCCCACTTCGACTCAACCTGGAAGCGCTGGTTGTGCCACATTTGTTCGATTGCAATGTCACAACGTGCACGAAAAGCAGGCGTGCTGTCCACCAAACATCCAACAAGGAGACGTTCAAACTGGGCATTGATCGTTGCGCCACTTGCAACAACCTGCATAAACGGCTCTTGCAGCGCCTTTTCCGAAAAAGGCAGCTTGGAAAAAACAAGCCCATGACTTTTGCACGGCAAACTCAAGGTCGTAGACGCCATTACAGAAGGACCAGTCCCCCAATAGTTGGCACAGCCGGCCTTTGTAGTGCGGATGCAAGAATTGAAATGTTTTGGAGTATTGCTGCTATTCGACTGATGTTAGCTGGTCGCCCACTTGGTGAATCCAACCGGTGGGCGCAATATTTCGCGACGCCGTGAGCGTAGTTAGAAGCATTCTTTGGGAGCAAATTGGCGCTCCCACGATGCGCTACTTGTAGATGATGATGATGGCAGTATCACAACCAACATGGGGTCGGTGGCCTGTCGTGGGATAAACGCGCAGTCCTCCGGACGAAGAATGCTGACGGCAACAACGACATGACCAAAGTTGAAGCACGCTTCGCATGGCTCATCCAAGTGCGCACCGCAACGCAACCCGTCTTTGCCCTGCGGTTGCAACACGAGGAGCCCGCCGACTCGTTCCATCCATTAATGCGCGCCGTGTTGGCCACGAGCGACGACGCCCTTGACTGCTGGTTGGTACCCACTCTCAAGCGGGCCACTTTCATATTCATATCGGCTGTCCAGGCGATAGAAAAACCGCGCTCGGGCGGGTACTGGTTGGGCCTCGAGCTGGGCAACGTGTGCCGCGAGTACAAAATCATGCTTAAGCCAGTCAAGGTGAAGGGCACGGGAGCGCCAACGGTCGTCCGGGAGACGCGCGGCGAGCGCCTGCTGGCAGTGACGCGGATGCTGTGATCACGGCCATTTGTCGCGCGCTGAATCTTGCTGTTCTACTCTTTGACGCAGAGCTGCATCACGGCCACGAATGGCTTCTTTACTTGATCAACCCGGCGCGCCTGGCCCGTGGACGGTCTCTACTCTCAATAGCTTTCCTCTTCGTTTGAATCATACTCGTCCGAGTCGGCATCCTCCCCTGAACTGTCTTTCTGCTCCATGATAATTCTCGCACAACTCGCTTCAAAGGTACGCATCCATGGCTGGATGAGAGTGTGGATGCTGGCATGGACACTCTCCAATCGCGAGCCCTTCTCCAACAATAAACGCACGCAATCTGCACAGCGTTCGGTCTCGACGCTTCCTTTTGCTGTTTGAACAGACATAATCGCGGAATCAAACGGCGTAAAATGGACATCACTTTTGGAGACCCAATCAGCGCCTGCACTGATTAGCATTTGGAGGATATCCTTATGACCACGACCAGCGGCAAAGTGGGCAGGTCGAAGCCCCACACCATCCCGAGCATTGGCGTTGGCCCCACAAGTTAGCAACGCCTTGACTGCAGCCATATCGCCCGTGGCGCAGGCGTAATGGAGAAGCGTTCGATTGGCTTCGTCCATCTTGGTGGCCCACTCTCCACGGGGCACTTGCGCTTCCATGAATGAAAGGAGGCGATGTTCACTTAAAGCTGCCAAAAAAGCTTCCTCCGGATTCTTATCCTTCAAGAGTGGATCAGATACGCCACCGTCGGTGAGTGCTCCGCCTTGCAAAAGCACAGTCATTGGCGCAGGCAGTTCAACTGGGACGTTGGAAGAAGCTTCGCTTGACTCAGCGCTCGTCGACCAATCAGCACGCTCATCCAGTGGAGATGACTCCATCCTCTCGCGCAGCTCCAAGTCCCGTTCAAAGGACGAGGAAAGGGATTGCCGATGACTTCCCTCCCTGTCCAAGCCTTCTCGCGTTGGAGGAGAAAAGCATGCCGGCTGCCATCGCTCCCACGTGGCCGGGTCGCTGCGGGTCTCGTACACAGCGCGCGCAATGAGCATCGTCACGTCTTTCTGTGGGAGTAGCAGCCCAGCAATCAACATCCAACAAAGCGCAGCCTGACGGGCCCGATCACTACTGTTGCAGTAGACGGACCGTGCACGCTCCAGTGGGACGTCAAGCTCAGAGGGGAGCCCCTGCGCACCGCCCAGCACAAAGAGCACGCGTAGGTCGGAGGTACGTGCAGCCAGAGTGCCGAGCGCAGCCATGGCGTCATCATCCCCCTGTGCTACTGCTTTGCAGTACCATTGGGCCGACATGACCAAGTCCTTACCCACACCGTAGCCATTTTCGTAGCAGTCACCAAGAGCACACTGTGCAGGCGCATAGCCCTGCTCGGCCGCAGCGCAAAACAATTTCACAGCCTGGTCATTGTCTTCGTCCACGCCCTGGCCGGAGCGGTAGCAAACGCCAAGCGCATGCTGAGCCTGGGCGCAGTCCTGCTTGGCTGCAGCGCGATACCATTTCACAGCCTCATCATCATCCTCATCTACACCTTTGCCTTGATCGTAGCACATACCGAGCGCAAACTGCGACACGGAATAGCCCTGCTCCGCCGCAGCGCGATAGCATTCCACGGCCTTGTGCTCGTCCTCGGTCACACCTTTGCCCTCCTCGTAGCAGTAGCCGAGAACAGTCTGTGCCTCTGCGTAGCCCTGGGCGGCTGAGGCAAGAAGCCACTTGACTGCCTTGCCCATGTCCTGATCAACGCCATCACCACTCATCAAGCACAGTACCCGCACGAGCACGGTCCCAGTCAAAATAAAATGTTGATCAAGACCGCAGATTTTTGCCGTTGTGCTGCCCTAGGTAGGGCCTACCACACCTCACCTCCAGAACTCGCTGGCTCTTCCAAATCGGTTTTGGTTTTTG
>JANPKH010000010.1:0-2122 GCA_031425935.1 Gammaproteobacteria bacterium
AGCCCAAAGAAAATCAACAGCTTATTGAAATACTTAACATAGAGAAATAAAATGACGCAAAAAAAATATTTATTTATTGATCGTGATGGAACACTAATTGTAGAGCCAGAAGACCAACAAATTGACAGTATTGAAAAATTAGATTTTTTGCCGGGTGTTATTCCGGCATTGTTAGAGCTTAAAGCCGCAGGATACATATTTGTCATGGTAAGTAATCAAGATGGCTTGGGTACTAGCAGTTTTCCGCAGCCAAATTTTGATGAACCACATGCTTTAATGTTACGTATTTTAAATTCACAAGGTATTTTTTTTGAAAATACGCATATTTGTCCACACTTTTCTTATGATAACTGTGATTGTCGAAAACCAAAAATTGGTATGTTATTAAACTATTTAACCGAACAAAGCATTCATCGTGGACATTCATGGGTCATTGGTGATCGTGAAACTGATTTACAATTAGCAGGTAATTTAGGTATCCAAGGTGTTCGTTTAGGTGCCGATAACATTACTAATTGGCAAGATATCGTCAAGAAAATCTTGCAACCCGTACGCTCTGCCTCATTAATCCGTAAAACTAAAGAAACATCTATTCATGTGCGTATTAATCTTGATGATCCAGCAACCATTCAAGTTGCTACAGGAATTGGTTTTTTGGATCACATGTTGGAGCAACTCGCCAAACATGGAGGATTTAGTTTGGAATTATCTGTACAAGGAGATTTACATATTGATGATCATCATACTGTGGAAGATAGTGCTATAGCTATTGGCGAAGCAATGCGGCTAGCATTAGGCGAAAAAATAGGTATAGGGCGATATGGATTTTTATTACCAATGGATGAGTCTTTGGCGCAAGTTGCGGTAGATTTATGTGGCCGTGCTTATTTTGTATTTAGTGGTAATTTTCAACGCGAAAAAGTGGGAGAATTAGCAACCGAATTAGTACCGCATTTTTTTAGATCTTTTGCCGAAGGATTAAAAGCCGCATTGCATATTGATGTAAAAGGGGAAAACAGCCACCATATGATTGAGGCGGTATTTAAAGCTGTGGGTCGTGCATTGCGCCCCGCGTTGGCAATTAGCACTGTGGGCTTACCAAGTACAAAGGGGGTGCTATGATTGTTATTGTTGCTGCTGGCGGCACCAATTATGCTTCAATAGTATTTGCGCTGGAGCGATTGGGAAAGCAAGCCTTAGTAACTACGGATGCGCAGCAGATACAATCTGCCAGCCATGTTATTTTGCCTGGAGTCGGCACAGCGCATCAAGCGATGTTGCAATTAGAAAACTTGCAATTAACTTCAGTAATACAGCGATTACAGCAGCCTGTTTTAGGGATTTGTTTAGGTATGCAAATTCTTTATGATTTTTCTGAAGAAGGAAAAGTTGATTGTTTGAAAATTATTTCTGGTAACGTAACCGCATTACCATCTAAACAAGATTTTACTTTGCCACACATGGGTTGGAATACACTAACTATCGTAGACCAGCAATCGCCTTTGTTAAAAGGAATAGCTGAAAATAGCTATGTTTATTATGTGCACGGATATGCTGCGTCAGTAAATTCTTCTACCTCTGCAACTACTCAATACACCAACAATTTTACGGCAATTTGTCAAAACAATAATTTTTTTGGGGTGCAATTTCATCCTGAACGATCCGGTAAAGTGGGTGCGGAAATTTTAAAAAATTTTATAGCGCTAAAATAGTGATTGGAGTATTGAAATGAATATTTATCCGGCAATTGATTTAAAAGAAGGTTCGTGTGTTCGTTTGTATAAGGGATCATTCGAACAAGTAACGACCTATAATGAAAAACCATTATCTGTGGCGCAAGATTTTCAATCGCAAGGTGCCAAATTATTGCATGTGGTAGATCTGGATGGTGCTAAAACGGGGACATTAGCCCATAGTAAGATTATCGCGGAAATTGTTGATAAAACTGATTTACAATTACAAGTCGGGGGTGGTATCCGCCATGAACGACAGGTAGCCGAATTAATTGAACAAGGAATTTCACGCGTTATTATTGGTAGTGCTGCTATTCACCAGATTAATACGGTTAAATCCTGGTTTAAACGTTATGGTGCTGACCGAATAGTTTTGGCGCTGGATGTAC
>JANPKH010000011.1:0-28250 GCA_031425935.1 Gammaproteobacteria bacterium
CAAGCAATTAATGCAAACCGTCATTCATTGGTGCTTACAATCTATTCCAACAGGTGCCATTTATTTACATGCCCAAACTGCACGCCTTACATTTTATCAACAACTAGGGTTTGTGACTCATGGAGACATTTTCATGGATGCCAAAATCCCGCACATTGAAATGTGGTACCAAAAGCGCAAAAAGGAGTAAAAATTGAGCAAACAGTCGCCCACTAGTCCTGATTTGTTTTTATTAGATTGCAGTGAAGACTTTCATAGCTTCGCATTAAAATTATTATTACCAGCACGCCGCAATATTTCCATTTTAAGTAACGATTTAGACCTCGCTATTTTTGGCACCGACGAATTCGTCGATGCCATTTCACAAATCGCGCGTAGCAACCGTTATGCGCAAGTACAAATACTGGTTAAAAATACGCAACATTTATTGGAAAATGGCCACAAACTGGGGAAACTGTCACAACGTTTATCCAGCAAAATAAGTATTCGTAAATTAGTCGTTGAGCCAGATAATACAAAAATGGGCTTTATATTATGTGATGATAATGGCTTACTCTATAAAAATGACGAAGCCATCTACCAAGGTTTCGCGAACTATAATGCAGCAGCAGAGGTCAGACATTTACGCGAAATATTTGACTATATTTGGGAGTATGGTGAAGTAGAACCTGAACTACAACAATTGCACATTTAAGCACGGTGTCTTTTTAAACAAATATCTTTGTATTTTACAATATTGCTGTTTTATGCCCGCGCTATACGTGCAAAGCTCACACAAGATACAAAATAGCGCTGCAGTTCGAGAAATAACGTAGGTTTCTATTGCCGATTCCATTTTAATCCTTTATATATAGCACCAATCCTTGCTGTAGGTATTTTGAGCCTATAAAAACAGGGGTTTTTGAAGTGAGTTTGTTTTTTTATATCAACCAGCTACAATATTAGCGTGAAGAATAAACATATCTACCACGAAACATCAATTCAAAAATCATTACCCAATTAATCATCATTTATCTTCAATTATCATTCATCTTTTCAAAGGAATCACATCATGGTTGCCAAAAAAACTGCCGTTGCAAAACCAGCCGCTAAACCTGTTGCTAAAAAAGCACCTGCTAAAGCAGCTCCAGTAAAAAAAGCACCTGCTGTTAAAGCGGCGCCAGCTGTTGTAAAAGCCATTGCTGAGCGTCAAAATAAAACCCAAATATTAGCGCAAATTTCTGAAGCAACTGAGCTGAGCAAAAAGCAAGTTCAAGCGGTATTAGATGAGCTGACTAATGTTATTGAAGGCCACATCAAGAAAAAAGGTGTTGGTGAGTTTGTACTTCCAGGTCTGCTTAAAATCATCACTGTTAAAAAGCCAGCAACCAAAGCGCGCAAAGGTATTAATCCTTTTAGCGGTGAAGAAGTTATGTTCAAGGCTAAACCAGCAAGCACCTCTGTAAAAGTACGCCCGCTGAAAAAATTAAAAGAAATGGCGTTGTAATTTTTAACTATTCATTCAACAAAAAATGCCAACAACAAAAAAACCCGTTGCTGCGGGTTTTTTTGTGCACCAAAGTACAGATAAGATATCTAAATCACTACAAAATCCTCACCCACCAAAGCATTTTGCAAGCGCTTAGTCCGCTCAACCAATTCTCGATTGGTGTAACCCTTCATAGGTACCTTACCCCAAATCGGCTGCGGCCACGCGGGATCATTACTAAAGCGCGCAATATGATGAATATGTAGCTGACGTACCACATTCCCTAAGGCCGCAACATTCATTTTATGCGCATCAAATAAACTGGTCATGACTTCTGCCAAACGGCAGGATTCACGCATTAATTGCAACTGATCCTCTTCGCTTAAATGATGAATTTCAAAAACATCTTCACGTTGTGGCACCAAAATGCACCAGGGATAATTGGCATCCTTACTCAATAATAATAAAGATAAATTAAAACGACCGATTACAATAGAGTCATCAGCTAAGCGAGGATGAAGTTCAAACATACATATTCACCTTTTTTATTGCATCTAAAATTGAGCTGGGAACCAGCAGGATCTTAACGCTATTATTGATACTAACGCTATACCAAGTGCAGCAACCTCCGTAGAATATGCGCCTTTCTTACACTCTTTACACTCAATCATTATAGTCATAAGAAGACATTACTATGCGTTCCAGCCGATTTTTAATTGCCACACTTAAAGAAACTCCTGCTGATGCAGAAGTTATTAGCCATCAACTAATGTTACGCGCGGGCATGATCCGCAAACTAGCATCCGGCCTTTACACATGGTTACCACTGGGATTGCGTGTGCTGCGCAAAGTTGAGCGAATTATCCGCACTGAGATGGACAAGTCTGGTGCGCAGGAAGTATTAATGCCTGTAGTTCAACCTAGCGAATTATGGGTTGAATCCGGCCGCTGGGAACAATATGGCCCCGAACTATTGCGCATGAACGATCGCCACGACCGTGCATTTTGTTTGGGGCCAACTCACGAAGAAGTGATTACCGATTTAATTCGCGGCGAAATCAACAGTTATAAACAATTGCCTGCAAATTTTTATCAAATTCAAACTAAATTTCGCGATGAAATTCGCCCTCGTTTTGGCGTAATGCGCTCACGCGAATTTATTATGAAAGATGCTTACTCCTTTCATAATTCATTTGAATCCTTACAAGAAACCTACGATGTAATGCACAACACTTACTGCAATATATTTAGCCGTATTGGTTTGGAATATCGTCCAGTACTTGCTGACACTGGTTCCATCGGCGGCGCGTTTTCACATGAATTTCATGTGCTCGCCGCCAGCGGTGAGGATGCTATCGCATTTAGTAATGGCAGCGACTATGCCGCCAACACTGAAAAGGCTGAAGCTTTACCTCCAATAACACCACGCTCTGCGCCTGTACATCCCATGCAAGAAATTGCCACACCAAATCAACATAGCATTGAAGAGGTTTGTGCATTTTTAAAAGTTTCTCCTGCGCAGACCTTAAAAACGTTAATTGTTTTAGGTGAAGTGAAAGAAGATAAAACGCAAGCATTAGTCGCCTTAGTCGTACGTGGCGACCATGAGCTCAACGACATTAAAGCTGAAAAATTAACCGGCGTTTTCTCCCCGCTCACCTTCGCACCTGAAGCACGCATTAAAGCAGAATTAGGTGTAAGCGTAGGTTCAATCGGCCCTGTCGGTTTAAACATTCCCGTTATTGTTGATCACGCCGCGGCACATGCTTCCGATTTTGTATGTGGGGCTAACAAAGACGGCTTCCATCTTACTGGGGTAAATTGGGAACGCGATTTAAACTTGCCAATGATTGCCGATATTCGAAACGTTGTAGCGGGCGACCCAAGCCCTTGCGGTAAAGGCACACTTGAGATTAAACGTGGCATTGAAGTTGGCCACATTTTTCAACTCGGTACCAAATATTCTGAAGCACTTAAAGCACGCGTGTTGGATGAAAATGGTAAAGAACAAACCATGGTAATGGGTTGTTACGGTATTGGTGTCACCCGTGTGGTCGCTGCCGCTATCGAACAAAACTTTGATGACAATGGCATTATTTGGCCAGACTCTATCGCCCCTTTTCACGTTGCGATTGTACCCATCAATATGAACAAATCAGCAACGGTTGCGCAAAAAACGGAAGAAGTTTATGCACAGCTCCAAGCTGCTGGCATCGACGCCTTATTAATGGACGACGAAAAAGCTCGGTTGGGTGTGCAACTTGCGAATACTGATTTAATGGGTATTCCACACCGTATAGTCATTGGAGATCGCGGCTTAGAAGCGGGAACGATTGAATATAAGGGTCGTCGTGATGTTGAGAAACAAGAAGTGGCCGCAGGAGAAATTGTGGCGTTTTTGAAAGCTCAAATAAAAATTTAATTTCCCCGCAACAATTTGTTATTTTCTTCCCGTAGGTTGGGCTGCAAAGCCCAACACCTCGCCCTCGCAAATCGGCACAACGTAAATTTTAAACTGTAAAGCTATTAATACTTTTGTTTTTATGGTTTGTAATTAAGCATGGATATGTTGGGCTTTTCAGCCCAACCTACGGAACGAAAAATATTATTCATCCATTGCATTAAACCGCGCAATTTCTTGCTCAAGTTTTTTACTTACATCATTTGGCGAGCCCGTATTCCTAGCTAGCAAACTATAAGCAACTGGCACTACAAATAACGTAAAAAAAGTAGCCACTAATACACCGGAAATAACGACCACACCGATAACAAAACGTGTTTCAGAGCCCGCACCGGATGCGATAACTAAAGGTACGGAGCCTGCCACTGCAGTCAAACTAGTCATTAGTATTGGGCGTAAACGAGCGGAGGACGCTTCTAGCAGTGCCTCAGTAAACTCTATACCACGATCTCGTAGTTGGTTGGTAAACTCTACAATTAAAATACCATTTTTCGCGGCCAAACCTACCAACATAATTAAACCAATTTGCGAATATAAATTTAACGTACTACCGGTAATCCATAAACCTAACAAACCGCCAGCAATTGCTAACGGCACAGACAACATAATAACAAAGGGATGTATATAACTTTCAAACTGCGCAGCCAATACAAGGTAGGTAATTAATATTCCTAGCGCAAACATAAAAAATAACGAGCCACTTGAGTTTTTGAAATCGCGCGACATGCCACGATAATCTACAGTTACATTTGCGGGTAAATTATCTTTAACTAATTGATTAAGATAATCGAGCGCCTCCCCCAAAGTTAATTTGTCAGATAATCCCGCTTCTATAGTGAGAGAGCGCATACGGTTGTAGCGATTTAATTTGCTGGCGTCGGCAAGTTCTTTTATGTCAACTAAATTAGCTAAGGGAATTAATTTACTGGTGGTGGTAGAGCGCACGTACATATTTTCCAAACTTGATTTAGTTCGCTGCTGGTCGCGCTCGCCTTGTAACAGCAAATCATATTCTTCACCCTCTTCAATAAAAGTAGTGACTTTGCGCGAGCCCAACATAGTTTCAAGAGTGTGGCCAATATTGCTCACACTTACACCTAGATCAGCTGCTCGATCAATATTTACCTGCACTTCAACTTGCGGTTTCGTCTCCTTGTAATCCCAATCCACATTCACTAGTCCCGGATTTTTTTCATTTATTTTTGCTAACAAAATATCGCGCCACTTTGCGAGGTCTTCATAAGTACCGCCACCAATAACAAACTGCACTGGTTTTGCTGAACCAGATCCAAAACCTTGACGCATAACTGGCGACGCAACGACACCGGGTAAATCGCTGAGTTTATTGCGTATCTCATCCATAATGACAAAGCCATTGCGACGCTTCGCCCAATCATTCAAAGCAACAATTACAATGCCACTATTAAAACTTTCGTAAGTGCCGAACGACCTCGGCGCACGCACCATCAATCGCGAAATCTCTCCAGCATCGACATAAGGCATAAGTCGCTTTTCAACTTCTTCCATGTACTCTTCCATATAATCATAGGTAGCGCCTTCCGGGCCATTAATCATAATGAAAAAACTACCGCGATCTTCTTTAGGTGCGTATTCACTAGGAATAATTTTCGCCAAACCAAAACAAGCCAACAGCAACAACACAAATAGGCCGATCATAAAATATTTTTTATCGAGGCTTGTTAAGATAGCTTTTTTATATCGGTCACGTAAACGTTGCATCCCATTATCAACTTTTTTCTTAAACCCGTTGCTCTGTGTTTGTTCACGCAAAATTTTTGACGCAAGCATGGGCGAAAGTGTTAATGCAACCAACGCAGAAAAACCTACGGCAGCCGCCATAGTAATAGCAAATTCTGAAAACAATCGCCCAACATTACCCTTTAAAAATACAATCGGAATAAAAATTGAAATTAATACCAAAGTTGTAGCAATTACAGCAAAACCCACCTCACGTGTACCGTCGTAAGCCGCTAACAAAGCAGGCTTTCCTTTTTCTTCCATATGACGAACAATATTTTCCAGCACAACAATTGCATCATCCACTACTAGCCCAATGGCTAATACCAGCGCAAGTAAAGTAAGCATATTTACCGAGAAATTCAGCGCAGCAAGTACAGTAAATGTTGCCAAAATTGAAATCGGCACCGCCACAGCAGGTACCAACATGGCGCGCGCACTGCCGAGAAAAACATAAATAATCAAGATCACTAACGCAATGGCAAGTGCTAAGGTGATGTAAACTTCATAAATGGCGCGCTCAATAAAAATTGCACTGCTGTAACTGTCCTGAACAGTAATACCTTTAGGCAGGCTTGCGTTTAGCCGATCTTTTTCATCATTGACACCGCGCGCTACATCTAAGGTATTGGCGGTGGATTGTTTAATAATGCCAATACCTACTTGTGCTACACCATTTCCGCGAAATAAGTTACGGTCATCAACAGTACCTTTAATTACCGTAGCAATATCACCTAAGCGTACCAAATGCCCATTACTACCGTGCTTAACAACCAAATTGGAAAACTGTTCTTGAGTGCGATAAGTACGCGCCATTCGCACCGTATATTGACGCTCTTGAGATTCAATACTACCCGCGGGCAATTCGACATTTTCGGCACGGAGCGCAGATTCGATATCATTTACCGTTAAATTGTGTGCGGCGAGCTGATTTTTATCTAACCACACACGCATAGCATAGCGCTGCTCGCCACCAATTCGCACGCGCGCAACGCCATCCACAGCAGAAAAACGATCAACAATATAACGCTGTGCATAATCGGAAATTTCTGGCACCGACATATCTTCGCCAGCAAGATTCATCCATAAAATGACATCATCATCTGAACTGACTTTTTGAACTTCGGGCGAGGTAGCTTCGATGGGAAGATTGCTTACGGCACTCGAAACCTTATCGCGAATATCGTTGGCCGCCGCTTCAATATTGTGCCCAACATTAAAGGTAACGGTAATATTTGAAACACCGTTTTCACTGCCTGACTCAATAAAAAGAATACCTTCAACACCCGCAATACGATCTTCTAGCGGTTTAGTGATGCGCGTTTCAACAATACTTGCTGCAGCGCCGGGATAAGTCGTGCGTATTGAAACCACGGGGGGATCAATATTGGGGTATTCGCGCAACGATAAACGGTCAAAAGCTAAGATGCCAAAAGCCAAAAGTAAAATCGAAAGCACCGAGGCAAATACCGGTCGACGTATAGAAATATCAGAAAGCATCATGATAATTTATCCTCACTGCTTTTTCTGTTTCAATAAATCAGATAAAGATTCCTTCGGAGCTTTGGGGTCATTATTTTGTTCCGCTAATATCTCAACTACTTGACCATCATGAATTTTTTGTAAACCATGCGTGACAACTTTATCGCCCTCTCGCAAACCTTCCAGCACTTCAACGCGGCCAGCATAGCGCTTACCAATTTTAATTTGACGTTTTTCGGCAAGCCATTGTGTGTGCTTTACTTCGCCCTGCTTTACTTCACTCTGCTTTTCTTCCTTTTGTTTTATCCCAACAGTTTTTTCCGCCGTATTTTTTTGTAAGACAAAAACAAAATTATTGCTGCCCATAGGCACTAATGCCGCTTCGCTAATGGCCAAGGCCTGACGTGAGTTGGCATGAATCACAATACTCATTAGCATGCCTTGCTTTAGTTCATGCTGTGAGTTCTCCACCAACGCTCGTACTTTAATTGAACGCGTAGCTTGATCAATTTGATTATCAATGCTGGATATTGCACCTTTAAAAATTTTATTTTCTAAATCATGGCTGTTTGCTTCAATCGGCAAACCGACTCGCAAGCTGCGCAAATAAACAGCGGGAACAGTAAAATCCAGTTTCATTTTACTGTCATCGTTTAAAGTAACAATTTCTTGCCCGGGAGTAATTAAACTACCAACACTAATATTACGAATGCCGACAACACCACTAAAAGGTGCAGTGATACGCAAATCTTTTAGTCGCGCTTCAAGTGCTCTAAACTGCGCTCGCGATGTTTCATAGTCACGCTGATATTGATCTAATAAAGCGGCTGGAACGGCGCCCGTATTAGATAAAGATTTGACGCGATCAAGTTGTTTTTTAGCTTCGATAACATTGTAATTGGCCTCTTCCATTAAGGCTGCCTCTTCATTACTCGTCATTTCAACTAAGACTGCGCCTTTGCTAACACGCTGACCATCTTCAAAATTAATGTGCGTTACCGTTTTGGTGGTTTTGGCAGAGAGCACGGTGGACTCATTTGCGTGAAGATTACCTAGCGCTTCAATATCATTTTTTAATTCCTGGACTGCCACCGCTTGCACTATGACAGCCAATGGTTTGGCTGGCGCTTGTGCATTAGCAGCCAATACTTGCATCACCATGAGCCCTATAAAAAATTTAGCGAAATGAAACAGCTGCATAATGTTTACCGAGTGATTATTGTATTGCTTGAATAACGCGATATTATGGCTAACGAGCCATATTTAATGCATGAGTTTAACACTTGCTTACACATTATTGTTACCAGCTCGCTTACTCTATTCTCCTCTCAGATCAATACATTTTAAAGCAGACTGAATATTCGCCGAACTAAAACCACGTGCAGTTAAGAAACGGATTTGCTTAGATCGCTGCTTTACATCTAGCATTGTTTGATCACCAAATTTCTTTATATAAACTCTTGTCGCAATTTGATTCCATATTTCATCCGAAGTATTCATATGGCTGGCAATAGTATCGCTATCAATACCTCGCTCTTTTAACTCCATACGAATTATCAAGGGGCCCTTGCCTTGACGTTGACGCATAGCAATAAAGGCTTCCGTAAAACGTGTGTCACTCTGCAATCCATCTGCCGCGAGCTTCGCAACTACCGATATTATACATTCAAAATAATCACAACTTTCTTTGCCATGGACTGCCGCGGTATTACTAAATTTCTGCTGAAGCTTTTGTGTTAGCTCAGAAACAGAATGCTCACGCATAGCCAACATGTTCATTGCTGTAAAACGAATTGTCGCAGGTGTTATTTCAACATTATCCATGGCATTTACTGAATTATCTGCTCATAAAAAAATGGCCGCATAAGCGGCCATTACTATTATCTTTTTGTTAAAAATTTATTTAACAGGTGGAAATTGCGCAATAACTTCCATCACGGCACCGGCTAAAATTTGACGTTGCTTCTGCGGTGATAAGTTTCTACTTAAACGTTTTTGTGAAACCCCACGCCAAATGGGCTGCTGGGTTTTAGCATCCACCATATCAATAATTAAACTACCTTGATTATAAACGCTGACTCCGCCACCGAACCTGGGATGATAAAACATGGACGATGGATAGCGATAACCTCTACCCCAATAACCATATCCATATAATTCATCATAACTGTGTGGATCAAGCTTTTCTTCCATGATCACATGATAACTGACATAGAAATCGGGGGTTACATCACCAGTGGTTGATTGATAACGCTTTGATAACTCACTATTCACTAACGTATGAATATGGCTCAATGTAAACGGAGAAATAAGTATATTTTCTTTAGTATCTTGCTTGGTATCTTTTACTGAAAAAGTTTTTAACGCTGAAAAATTATAAGTATCTTCATAATCTGTGGACACGCGCGGTTTTGTAGCACAGCCAGCAATTAACAACACCGAGAAAATGAATCCTATAATCTTTATATTTATCTTTGTATTTGTCATCGCAAACCTCCGCACTACACTAGTTGATGAGCAAAACATCAATCGACTAATCTTTAAATTATTCGATTGATGTTCATACTGTGTAGCATACCCAGAGCACCCATGCTAAGCAACAATGTAAAAAACTGTAATAAAGGAGGCCGCCTTAACGCAACCGCAATAATTATTAAGACAATTCTACTTCGTCACCCACATCAGCCCCACCAGCACTTAACGATAGTGCGGGCATTGCTAAGAGTTCTGTTCTAACTCTTTGTTCTAGCTCTTGCGCAATAACAGAATTTTCTTGCAAATATTTCATTACATTACTTTTGCCTTGGCCTATTTTATTTCCTTGGTAACTGTACCAAGCGCCCGCCTTGTCAATCATGCCAAGCTTCACACCATAATCCACTACCTCACCCATGCGATTAATGCCGGTGCCGTAAAGAATTTGGAATTCCGCTTGTTTAAACGGCGGTGCTACTTTGTTTTTAACAACTTTCACGCGAGTTTCTGAGCCAACGACTTCTTCACCTTCTTTGACAGCGCCAATGCGGCGAATGTCTAAGCGCACCGAAGCATAAAATTTAAGTGCATTACCACCGGTTGTAGTTTCTGGATTGCCAAACATTACGCCTATTTTCATACGAATTTGGTTAATAAAAATAACCAGACAATTAGCATTTTTAATATTACCCGTAATTTTACGTAACGCTTGCGACATTAACCGCGCCTGCAAGCCTACGTGATGATCGCCCATTTCACCCTCAATCTCTGCTCGTGGCGTGAGTGCAGCTACCGAGTCAATAACCAATACATCTACGGCGCCCGAGCGAACCAACATGTCGGTGACTTCCAATGCTTGCTCACCGGTATCTGGTTGGGAAATCATTAAATCTTCTACATTAACACCCAACTTAGCAGCATAAATTGGGTCAAGCGCATGTTCAGCATCAATAAAGGCACATGTGCCACCCATACGCTGAGCTTCAGCGATAACTTGCAGCGTTAAAGTGGTTTTACCAGAGGATTCAGGGCCATAAATTTCAACAATACGGCCTCTTGGCAAACCGCCAATTCCTAAAGCTACATCAAGCCCCAGCGAACCAGTCGATATGGAAGGGATGGCAACTTGTTCTTTGTCCCCCATCCGCATGACTGTACCTTTTCCAAACTGACGCTCAATTTGAGCTAATGCAGCTTGCAACGCTTTTTCTTTATTCGAATCCATTTGACACCTCAACGTAAAATTTAATAAATCAAACACCTCGCCGCAAGCAGCGAGGTATATTTTTGTTCCAAAAATCTATTTCGTGGCAAGCCACGGGGAATTTAACCCTCGCTTGCGATTAAAATTGGCTTTGCATTGCGCTAATACCGAACCTTTTATGCTAACGCGAACCTGCTATAGAGCTTCACAGTATGTGACTTTTTACTTGCCAATGTGTCGCCTGTTAGGGCTGCCATGACTTAGCTCGACTATGCGCATAGGTTACATCAAAAAAACTGTATGCGCAAACAGTACTAGCATTATATACAGGTTTATTTGAAAGTTTGATATATCAACTGACCCACAGCTCATTAATTAGTTTCGACAACGATTTTAGCTCCATATCTAACATGCGTAAATCATTGGAGCCTGGCCATGCCGCGCTTGGTAACTACAAATAAAAAAACCCAAGTCAACCTTGGGTTTTCTGTTTGCGACAATAGCGCTACCTTTTTCACCTGATGCCAACCCGAAGCTGGCAATGCATAAAAAGAAAAGGTAAAAAATTATTCAATCATTTTTTTTATGGCATTGATAATCGCGTCACCGTTAAAGGGTTTTACAATCCAGCCTTTGACGCCGGCGGCTTTCCCCCGCTGCTTTAACGAAAGGTCGTCCTCGGTTGTTAGCATGACGATAAATATAGAGTTGCCGGATGCTCTGACTTTTTCCACCATGGTTAAACCATCCATGTTAGGCATATTTACATCGCACAATACTAATTTTAATTCGCGGTCTTCTTGAATTTTTGCCAAGCCGTCAATGCCATCTACGGCAGTGATTACGCTAATTCCCTGGGCACGCAAATATTCACTAACCTCACTGCGCACGCTGGTGGAATCATCAACAACTAACATTTTTGCCATGCAAACTCTCCTACCAGTAATGTTACGTGCCTTACTACACGGCCATTCATTATTGGCATACTTTGCCGCTTAACTCCTCCAATTACCAGTAATGTTTTACTGGATAGAAGCATCGTGGGAAGCATAAAGCGCCTTTTAAAAATTTAAGTACTTTCCTTGATGCCCAACACCTTATCCCGCCCCGCTATAAACATAGCATCTTCTCAGAAAAATGCTTTAATTAACCCATACCACCTTAGATGATGCCGATGACAAACTGGGTAACCAACTCCAAATTACCCCGCTTTTTTACAACATGATCTATAACTTATGAACCTCCGCAGGTTTTATTGCATTAATGATTTTCTATACAGCGCTAATAAATCCATGAGCCGATTGATAAAATACTCTATCTGCCTGTTATCACTAATCTTACACTTGAGCGTGCTTGGTGAAAATGCGCGCACGCCCGGCTCAGATGCCAGCGCGCAGGGCTATCCCAAGCAAATTAATTTTCGCAACATCATGCAGAATCAAGACATTGCCGTGGGGGAAGTAGAATCGATAATTCAAGATCACGAAGGATTCATGTGGCTAGGTGGTCGCAATGCGTTACTACGCTACGATGGATATAATTTTTTATCAGTGCTGATTGCTAATGATATTCATGATCTTTCGAAAACATCACCAATCAATCAGGTCGTAGAAATATTTGAAGATAGCCGCCACGATATGTGGGTCGCAACGCGTTCCGGTTTATTTAAATACGACCGGACACGCGAAGTTTTAGTACGTTTAACATTACAAAATACAGATAGTTTGCCACTTAGCCATACCTCCTTTAACGCTCTAGCTGAAGCTCCCACAGGTGAAATATTAGCAGGGTCTGGCAGTGGCCTAACTATCATAGACCCTAAGACATTCAACATTCAGCAGATTTCTCATCTAGACGGCGATAGTAAGAGCAGCATGAATAGTATCGTCCATGATTTGCTTATCGATTTGAACAAGCGGGACATAATCTGGATCGGGGTTGATGAAGGCTTGGTACGTTTAGATTGGGCCTCTAAAAATTTGATGCTGCTAGTGCCCAACCCTAACAACCCAGCATCCACCGCTGACAATGGGATCAAAACCATAGCTCAAGATCACAACGGCGATGTATGGCTGGGAGTCGATAATGGCATTTACCGCTTAAACCCCTCTACCAATGCTATTAAACTCTACCAGAACAATCCAAATGATCGTTACAGCTTGGCAAACAACATTTCTCGCCAGATACTAGTAGACAGCAATGGCTGGGTATGGACAGGTAGCGATCAGGGAGGCATCAGCCTTTACGACCAAACTAACGACCGATTCATCCGCTTTCAACACGAAGAGGGGCGCGCAGGCTCTTTAAGCAGCAACACTATTCGCCGCATCTATCAAGATAACAGTGGAGACATATGGGTAGGCACTTATCCTTCTGGCGTTAATTTTTATGATCGCTCCACGTCAGCCATTACTGTTTATAAAAGAGAAAATGATTTAAGCAGAGGCTTACTGGACAACAATGTCGAAGCGATAGAGGAAGACAAAGATGGCAACCTGTGGATTGGTGCGGGTGGCGTTACACGCTATGACCCAACCAATGAATTCTTTACTCACTACCAGAATACTAATGGCAATGATTCGCGGATTACCTCTACGTCAATTATGAACGGCGTGGTCGATTCAGATGGGGAAATACGTTTTGGAACCTGGGCCCATGGCCTTCAGCTTTACAACCCTAAAATAGACTCCTTCGAAGAAGTTCCCGCCGACCCCAATCTGGTGCGTAAAGGCATTAAAAGCAGCGACACATTAAACGATCACATGGTGTGGAGCGTTTATGAAGATAAACGCAAAAACCTCTGGATTGGTACCCATTTTAACGGCTTGACCAAATATGACAAACGCACCCGTCTGTATACTTTTTATTCTCACAAGCCAAATGAGCCTACCAGCATTAGCAACAACGTAGTGTGGACTGCCTTTGAAGATTCAAGCGGGCGTTTTTGGGTGGGCACGGCTAATGGTTTAAATATAATGGATCGCGACAACGAAACATTCAAACGCTACGCATCCAAACCGGGCGATCCCCGTAGCCTTGCCAATAATTCTGTATTATCTATTCATGAAGATAAAAAAGGGCGGCTTTGGTTTGGCACGGACGCGGGTTTACATTTGTTTCATCCGGAAACAGATAATTTTTCTCTGTACAACACCAAGGATGGATTTATTGATAATGGCATTCGCGCGATCATCGAGGATAAGCTCGGCAATTTATGGTTGGGCACTAATAACGGTATAGTCATGTTTAATGCGGACAATAAAATCGTTCGCAATTATATGCGCTTCAACGGCGAAAAAATCGGTGGCATCTCCACAGGTGCGGCCCTCGCAACGAGTAGAGGTGAAATGGTCTTTGGTGCTAAAAGTGGCCTGTATATTTTTGACGTTAATAAATTGACGACCAATGACAAGGTGCCTCCGATGGCACTAACTGATTTTCGTATTTTTACCAAACCAATTCTTAGTAACGATGCGGATAAAATTTTAACCAAGGTTATTAATCAGACTGATGACATTACTTTGGATTACACAAAATCCATGATTTCGTTTAGTTTTTCCGCACTTAATTATCGCGATTCAGATAAAAATCAATATGCCTATAAACTTGAAGGTTTCGACGATAAGTGGCGCGAAGTGGGCAATCAACGCACCGCGCTTTACACCAACCTTGATTCCGGAAATTACACCTTTAGAGTGAAGGCCAGTAACAACGATGGTATTTGGAACGAAGAGGGGAAATCAATACAGGTGAATCAATTACCGCCCCCTTGGAAAACCTGGTGGGCGTATACAATCTATCTGCTCGCCATTATTTTCTTGATTTTACAGTTTATTCATTCACAGCGAAAAAAACGTCGTTTAGTTGAAGCACAAAATCGCTTATTGGAAATTAAAGTGGCTGAGCGTACTGCAGAATTGCGCGAGAAAAATAGCGATATCCAAGCCATGCTGAGCAATATGCGACAAGGATTATTTACCGTTGAAGCCAACGGAAATATTCACTCGGAATATTCGCATTTCCTTGAAGAAATATTTGAAACAAAGGAAATTTCAGGCCGCAATGCAATGAACTTATTGTTCGACCACGCGGAACTCGGCAGTGATACACTTGATAGTGTAATAATAGCTGTAGGTTCAATGATTGGGGAGGACGAAATTAATTACGAATTAAACGCGCATTTATTGTTGGCTGAGTATGAGGCAAATTTTTCAGGGAAAAGAAAACACCTATCGCTCGCTTGGAATCCAATTATAATTAATAATATCATTGGTAAACTCATGATATCAGTGCGTGACGTTACGCAGCTAAAACAATTGGAACACGACGCACTGGCTAAAAAACGAGAGTTGGATATCATTGGTCAGTTACTTAATATACCCATTAAAAAATACTTAACATTTTCTACGTCTACTAAACGTTTTATTACAGAAAATCGTAATTATATTGAACGCAATGAACAACGAAGCGATACAGTAATCGCCTTATTATTTCGTAATATGCACACGATTAAAGGAAACTGCCGCACTTTTGGTTTTCACTTTGTTAGTAATGTCGTACACGAAGTAGAATCGGTTTACAGCGCACTCAAAACTGACTCAGCAGCAAATTGGAATCGCGAACAATTGCTTGCCGACTTAGTGCGTGTAGAAAATTTACTGCAAGAATACGAATATGTTTACTACACAATATTGAGGCGCGGTGATAAGGACCGAGACCACAATGGTTTTTGGGCCGACAGTAAAGCCATAGCGACAATTCAGCACTGCATAGATACCACTCACCAACAGCTCCAACAATTGCCAGCATTTAAAGACTCACAACTTTTATTGCCCATACAAACCCTGCTTAATGTCGCCCTTTCCACCCCCCTCAACGAGGTGCTATCCGATATAGTAGCTTCACTGCCATCAATAGCTGTTCAGCTCAATAAAGATGCGCCAAAGGTTGTCATCAATGATACAAATGTGCGCATTAGAGCTAGCTCAAGCGAATTAATAACAAACATTTTTTCGCATATTTTTCGTAATTGTATTGACCATGGTATTGAAACACCTGCTGCGCGAACACAAGCAGGTAAACCAACAAGTGGAATTATTGAAGTGCGAGCAGCTATTAAAAATGAGCGGCTTTATTTATACGTTAAAGATGATGGCCAAGGTGTAGATATCGGCAAGCTCTTTCAAAAAGGTGTGGAAATCGGTCAATGGACAGCAAACGATAATCCCAGTATTCAAGAGATCGCCAACTTGATTTTTACGTCCGGCATTTCAACCACAGAACAGGTAACGGATATTTCAGGCCGCGGTGTCGGTATGGATGCAGTCAAACAATTTTTACTCGCACAAGATGGGAATATCACACTACATCTTCCAGAAGTGGCTACATATAGCAACCACCTCGGAAAACCAGTGATGATGTCTTTTGAATTTGTAATCGATTTACCACCGAGCACTTTTACAGAAGTGGCATAATACCCATTAACAACGCTTGGCTTTTCCTGAACTATTTACGTTTACCTAGTAAAGTATGTAAAATCAATTACTGAAAATTCATTTTTTAGAAAATCACTACTATTTGCTGCTTCTATTTCAAGGATCTCCTCTACTTGCCTATGAAAATCTTATACTGGGTCATACTTTTTAATTTTTTTTGCTTACCTCTTAAAGTCAACGCAGATGC
This sequence comes from Gammaproteobacteria bacterium, assembly GCA_031425935.1. Classification (GTDB taxonomy): domain Bacteria; phylum Pseudomonadota; class Gammaproteobacteria; order Pseudomonadales; family Cellvibrionaceae; genus Cellvibrio. The sequence continues at coordinate 16,531 of JANPKH010000011.1, forward strand.
TAATAATGTCAATGTAGACTCTAGCAAAGCTAATGCAGACTCTAGCGTTACCCTAGAACCCAATAAAAACGCTGAATTAAGTGCCAACGCAGAGTTCGTTGTCACTCTACGCTCACCTTATACCGAACGTGATAAGCACCACGATTACGGTAATGAATTGCTGAAGTTAGCTCTGGAAAAAACCCGCAAAAAATATGGCGACTTTCGTTTGCAGGACATGCCACGCATAAATTATGTGCGCACATTAAAAGCCGCTGTAGACAATACTTATCCCAATCTCTTTTTTGAAGCCAATTATGAGGAGTCTTTCACCACTCAAAGTGGTCTGACCTTTATAAATTTTCCGGTAGATCTAGGTGTAATTGGACATAGAGTTTGTTTTATTAATCCCAAACTTAAGGAAAGCGGTAAACAATTTCGAACATTAGAAGATCTAAAGCCACACTCCTTCGCTCACGGTATTGGGTGGGCAGACACGCAAATATTTCGTCACAATGGGTTAACGGTGCGTGAAATTGAAAATTATGATGGTCTTTTCTTAATGATTATTAGTGGCCGCATTGATTTTTTTTGTCGCGGTGCGAATGAAGTATTACATGAGAAAAATCAATTTAAAGAGTTACCCAACCTGGTTATCGACGACAGCTTTATGTTGGTCTATCCCTTACCACGCTTTTTCTATACCAATAATAAGAACGTACTTGCCAAAGAGCGTATTGAGCTGGGTATCAATATGGCCTATACCGATGGATCACTTAAGAAGGTCTGGTTAAAACATTTTAGTGACAGTTTAAAATATGTTAATCCCGGTGCCAGAACCGTCATTTATTTGGAAAATCCGTTACTAGGAACATTAAAAGTCAAAGAGCAACCCGACTTCATTTATTTGTTGGAAAGTGAACCAAAAAGGTCAGGCGGGGCGACAAAAAACACCCACGATAAAGTCAAGTAATAAGCCCATAACACCCTTGTGATAGCTCTTGAACTAGCTGTGCATATTTATGAACAGCTTTGAAATTTAACGTTATGCAAAAGAGATCTTCTTTATTAAGATAATTGCGTTGGAATGACAACTGAAAGCCCAATTACTCGAGCCAATAGTAAGTTACTCCAACAAGACAATATTAGATTCCGCTAGATAGCATTCGGTTTGTAAAACCCCTTTCCTGGCGTTAAACGACGTAGTTGAAACAATATTCGTATCCCGCGCTAAAAACGTGGACGTAATTTCGCTGGCAAAATGAAAATAGTAAATATCAGATTCGCGGCACATACCACCACTTATAAAATAAACTCCGTTACTATCTACTTTTAACAATTTACTATTTTTGTTTAGTGTGGGCGCAAGCTGTTCGAGTGCGTCATCTTTGTTCCGCAAAACCCACAAGCCGCTATCGCCTGCGTATTGAAAAAAAACATCGCCATCGTATTCTATGGCAGCCCCCACAGAACCAAAAGTTAATTGTTTTTGTTGTTGGCTTTTGAGGTCGATACGCCACAAGTTTTTCGCTTCACCATTATTCTTTAATATCAATAAGCGATTGGTATCGGGGAAATATGCAACAGGGTGGACTTTATCGGACTCACTAAGCAGTAAGGATACTTCTGCAGTTAAAAAATTATAGTGATAAAAACTCGTGCCGGAGCTATAAACTAAATGCTCACCATTTTCAGACCAAACAATAGAACTTACTCTTTTTGCTATTGGTTGGCTGGTAAGTTGGCGCTCTTGCCCGCCTTCAACCAACCATAAATGAATCTGATTATTTCGCACTGAAGCGTAAACAATTTTCTCGCCATCGGGTGAAAAAGTCGCGGAATAATTTAGATCTGTGTTCGCGGTCAACTTGTTTTTGGTGCCATCCAACGCCAGCATTAAAATATTAGCGCTACGCTTTTCCTCCGTATAAAAGATGGCAGCGCCGTCGGGGCGATAACGTGGTCGCGAAAAAATTTTGTCCTTAGTGTCAGCAAACGGAATTTGCGCTTGCTTCCCGTCTATATATAAAGCCAATAATTTACGCTCTTCTTCCGCGTAAACCAATATGCCGCTCCCATCAGGAATCCAGCTAATATCTATTGCTGAAAGATCAAGCTGCCACTGACTTATTCGCGATTGATCTTCGTTTAAAAAATCGATTTGAACAGAATTTTTATGCGCACTGGCTATCGCTGTCTTTTTATGTTGAACGATACTTGCCAGCAAGTTACTAGCTCCCTGCAGTTCATCCAGAGACGTTAATTGCTGATTTTGCGTTGAATACCTATAACGTGTATTACTGGAAGTTAAGCCCTGCTTGGCGACAAACTCTAAAGTATTTTCATCCCACCAGGTAACGCTATAAATACGTCCCTGCCATTGGCTAAGCAATTGCTTTTCTAACAAACGATTACTATCAAGATCGAGTGAAAATATATGAAATGAATATAGATAGTTCGGCTTCTCATAAAAATCAGGGCTTGGCGGAAGACCTTCACGACGTTTAACTTCAACTGCAACCAAATGATTCCCCGCAGGAGACCACGCCAATTTAAACCACGAGCCTTGACTGCTGGCAATGCGCCAATCTTTTCCTACATTATTGCGAACAATTAATTCACTTTCAGTTTCATTCAGATTATTAGCGTTAAATTTTTCTCGAACATAAGCAATGTACTTACCGTTTGGATGCGGCTCGGCGCTTCTTTCATGCCCCGTCTCATTGGTATAACCACTAGCTGATGTAAATATTGTTTTGTGGTTTCTATTTGCGGATATGCCGTCTACTTTTAACAAGCTATACCCCAGCAACCCAAGCACAAACACTAGCCCTACTAGGCCTAGCCAGAGTAAGCTGTACTTGAAGCGCCGAGGCTCAGCAATATAAGCCGTACTGCTCTCCGCAAGCTGTAATTCAGGTTGGCTCGAAACCGGAAAATGCGGTTCAATTTTGAGCTGATAGCCACGCTTCGAATAATGAGCAATCATTTCCTGATCACCTATTAAATCGAACAACGCACTCCTAAGAGCATTGATACTTTTTTGAACTGAACCATGAGTAACTATGCGCCCTTCCCATAAACGTTCGATCAGCTCCTCATTACTAACCACCCTGCTGTGATTACGCGCAAGATAAATCAACACAGCCATAACTTTGGGCTGCAACTTAATAGTCTTGCCTCGTGCAGCCAGTTCGTTATGAGATGGCGATACTCGAATGTCGCCTAAAGCAAAGTCATTTTCTCTATTTGCGTCCACTCTATTTGCGTTCATCAGGGCCTACAATTTTTCGCATGGGAATACCTTTTTTGCATGGGGATAGCTTTATCGACAAATATTTGTTATTTACATACCTCGGCTAAACGAGCCCGACCGAATCTTGACGCTGAGTGTAATTTTGCAAGATATGCCTTGCCTAACACAAGTATTGAACACGTTTTAACAAATTCTATGTCTTTGATTTTACTACGGATAATTTCGGTAAGAAAAAGGTAATTACAAGGTTTTTCTATGGTCAGTGTTTTTTTTGTCATTTGCAATATATTCATATCAAGCACATCCCAGCCATCCGATGGATGTTGCTTTCAACTAACCTTAAAGTAAATCACTAAACCACCCTAAAGGAAAAAACCATGAAATTAATATTAGTTATTCTTACTCTAACCTTTCCTCTTTTAGCCATGGCTGCTGCCGAGCCAGAACTCAGAGCTGATGCACCGCTCGTGTATATCAACCAAAACTTTGGATTTAATGTCAAAGGATATAAATACGCCCAATCGGAATACCCCTGTGATATCGACAAAGTTTTAGTTGAGCATCTTATTAGCCGAGCTAAATCAAAAGGCATTCGACTTGAAGCCATAAACACCGCCGACAAAATCCAAAACGGGGTGGTGCCTGTTTTGGCTATAGATATTGAGCAATTAGTACTTGGGAATCAAGAGCGCCAATTCGGTACCAAGCAGGATTCTAAACTACCCAAAATACAAATTACCGCCGCACTCGTAAAGAATAAAGATAGCTTCCTTACTGCAAAACATACTTGCGCAATTGCGTCAGTTACCGAGTTTACAGCCTTCAGTGATGTTACGGACTTAGGTAGCAACGGCGTAACCGTTTGCACCGCAACACGTAAGTGCTTACGAGATTTAAGCAAAGATGTAGTGGAATGGATTGTGCCGCAAATTCAGTAACTTTGAGTTTGTACAATTTACCTATGTAGCTAGCTTAGTAGAAAATTGTTTATCAGCTTGCGTATTTGCGTGCCCCTCAATTAATAAGGCGATCTAATAGTCGCCTTTTTTCACATAAAAAAAATATTTATTTTCTACAAAAAATTATTTATAAATTAAGTATTTTCACTTACCGTTATCTACGCGACAACACTAAATGAATTCAATGACTATTTTTTCATAGAAAAAATATTCGACGCCACTATTATTGAAGATACTATTTACATTAAAAATATTAAGAGGAAAATATTTTCCACTTAATTGATTGAAAAATTAATTAAGCTGCCCGTGTGGTTTGGCTATCCGAGTAAGGAGCTGTCCGCCGTCAGCCATACATATCTATGACGTTTAAATTTTTAATGGGATTTAATTATGAACATAAAACTTGTGAAATATATTATTGCGCCACTACTTTTTTTATTGTGTGCCGCAGAAACTTCAGCTCAAGTCGATAGAACAACCGTTACTGCATCTGTCGGGGTAAGGGGTACAACTGTTGTTATTCCTTATGCAACGGTGGTGAGTTTATGCGCCGATATTGACGGCTGCGAGATTCGTATGGCGATGTATAATTGGGACGGCACCGGACGAACAGCTTCGCGCTCCTCCTTATTTTATTACAATTCTGTTACGCGTACGTGGCGCGCAGAGAGCGGGGATAACGCTGGCACTGTAGGCAACAATGTGACTGAACATGTTATGAATGCATGGGCATGTTATTTAACGGACGGTCACTACAATAACTGGACAAATCACGGCGATCTCAACCAGGGATTTTCAGTTCTGTCGTGGAATCAGTACGTTGCTACGTGCCGAGTGACGCTTTTAGACTAAAAATATTCTAATATTTTTATTGCTGCGTTAATACCTGCTGAAAAATTGCAATTACTCAGCAGGTATTTTCCGTGAAAAAAACTTTACTTATGCGAAGCAATCATGAATGTCAGTAAATTTTATTTAATGCAAAGGAATAAAATCATGAACAATAAAAATTATCTTCTGCTAATTCTGTTACTAGCAGTCGGAGGAGTTTTGTTACATATGAATAATTCACCACAACCAATATCGAATACTACAAACCAAAATACATTTTCAGTTGACAACTTAAAAACAGAATCTAAACAGAAAATATTTACTCAAAAAACAAAAACAGCTGATGCCATAATTGCTGATGTAAATCCGCAAAGTATTAGTGATTCAAGAAAAACAAAAAATGAAATAAAAAAAGAAACAGCACTTGCTGCTGAAAGTAGTGAATCACCTGAGGCGGAACCCGCGAATGCAAACGCTGACATACTTGCCACAGGTGAATTTGCCGATCAAGTAAACTTAACTATTGAGAATAGTGACTGCAAAGAATCTTGTGCGGATAACACAGACGTTAATATTCCTGCCGTGGGTGAGTTCGCAGATCAAATTAATGCGGATGTTGTTTTCAATCAGGCCATGCTCGACAACCCTGATTTGCAGCCAGAAGTCCAGCTGGCTGAAACTCCTGTAAATTCAGATCCTCCCACTGAATTTGGCGCTTACACACCGGAACCCCAATAAGCCTATGCTGCTCCAATATATTACCTAGCAGCTCACAACGAATTTATTCGTGGCAAAAAATCTGTCGCGGCAAAAAAAAGGCGACCCGAAGGTCGCCTTTTTACATTAATAGTCATATCACAAAATTGTAATTACCAACCTGTGATTTCCTTCAATGCTTTTCCAATATCTGCCAAGCTTTCTACGGTTTTTACACCGGCGTCTTGCAGGGCAGCAAATTTCTCAGCAGCAGTACCTTTACCACCAGAAATAATTGCACCAGCGTGACCCATACGTTTACCCGCCGGAGCGGTTACGCCAGCAATGTAAGACACAACAGGTTTAGTCACGTGAGCTTTGATGTAAGCAGCCGCTTCTTCTTCCGCAGAACCACCAATTTCGCCGATCATTACGATCGCTTCAGTTTGTGGGTCAGCTTGGAACAACTTCAAAATGTCGATGAAGTTAGAACCTGGAATTGGGTCACCACCGATACCTACGCAAGTAGATTGGCCGAAACCGTAATCAGTAGTTTGCTTAACTGCTTCATAAGTCAGGGTGCCGGAACGAGAAACGATACCCACTTTACCTGGCTTGTGAATGTGGCCTGGCATAATGCCGATTTTGCATTCGCCCGGAGTAATAACACCGGGGCAGTTAGGGCCAATCAAACGCACGCCCAACTCGTCACACTTAACTTTCGCGTCAAGCATATCGAGGGTTGGGATACCTTCAGTAATACACACGATCAACTTGATGCCGCCATTCGCCGCTTCAAGAATTGAGTCTTTACAGAAAGGAGCCGGAACGTAGATTACTGATGCAGTTGCGCCAGTTGCAACAACAGCTTCAGCAACAGTGTTGAACACTGGCAAACCAAGGTGAATTTGACCACCTTTACCTGGAGTTACACCGCCAACCATCTTGGTGCCGTAGGCAATCGCTTGTTCGGAGTGGAATGTACCTTGTGCGCCGGTAAAACCCTGGCAAATTACTTTGGTGTCTTTATTAATTAGAACGCTCATGTTTCATCACCCCTTATGATTCGCAGCAGCTGCAACAACTTTCTTGGCAGCGCCAGTCAAGTCGGTATCAGCGATAATGTTCAGGCCGCTTTCGGTCAGCACTTTCGCACCAATCTCAGCATTGTTACCTTGCAAGCGAACAACAACAGGAACCTTCACGCCTACTTCTTTAACCGCACCGATTACGCCTTCAGCGATCATGTCGCAACGTACGATACCGCCGAAGATGTTGATGAATACAGCTTTAACCGCATCGTCAGACAAAATAATTTTAAATGCTTCAACAACGCGTTCTTTAGTTGCGCCACCGCCTACGTCGAGGAAGTTAGCAGGTTGGCCGCCGTGCAATTTAACGATGTCCATGGTGCCCATCGCCAAGCCAGCGCCGTTAACCATACAACCAATATCGCCACCGAGCGCAACATAGTTCAATTCCCAAGCAGCGGCGTGAGCTTCACGCGCATCTTCTTGCGATGGATCTTGCATAGCTTTCAATTCGGGATGACGATACAACGCATTACCATCGATAACTATTTTTGCATCCAGGCAATGCAGGTTGCCTTCTGGCGTGATAACCAATGGATTCACTTCCAACAATGCCAAATCTTTCTCTTTGAACATTTTGGCAAGGCCAAGGAAAATGTTCACGAATTGATTGATTTGCTTGCCTTCCAAACCGAGCTTGAACGCCAAATCGCGACCTTGAAAAGGCTGCGCGCCAACCAACGGATCTACCGCAACTTTCAGGATTTTTTCTGGGGTATCGTGCGCAACTTTTTCAATTTCAACACCACCTTCGGTAGATGCCATAAATACGATGCGACGGCTTGAACGATCTACTACAGCACCCAGATATAACTCTTGGGCGATGTCGGTGCAGGGTTCAACCAGAATACGACTAACCGGCTGACCATTGGCATCAGTTTGGTAGGTAACCAAATTTTTGCCTAACCACTTATCAGCAAAAGCAGCGATTTCTTCTTTGGTCTTTACCAGCTTCACGCCGCCGGCTTTACCGCGGCCACCAGCGTGTACTTGAGCTTTAACGACAAACATATTGCCGCCAATTTGATCAGCTGCCGCAACAGCCTCTTCAACAGTAGCAGCGGCGATGCCTTTAGAGACAGGCAAACCATATTGGGCAAACAACTGCTTACCCTGATACTCGTGCAAATTCATGGTGTTGTTCCATTTGACGAAGGTTGAACATGTATTGATGAATGAACATGACAACGGGGTTATCGATGGCCACAAACCTTATGAGTTTATGGCCGCTTAGGATTGGGGACTCTTTGGTCCTCTTAACATTTCTTCTTGCTAGCGCTTTTTAAACTTAGCGCTTCTTCTTGTTAGCAATGTGAATGGCATGACCATGCACTGCTAACGCTGCTTCATGAATAGTTTCAGACAATGTTGGGTGACCAAACACCATCATGCCTAAATCTTCTGCACTAGAACCAAACTCCATGGCAATAGCGACTTGTTGAATTAAATCTGCTGCACTTGGGCCAACAATATGAGCACCCAAAATGCGGTCGGTAACAGCATGGGCAATAATTTTTACCAGGCCTTGAGTTTCATTAGCAGCCATTGCGCGGCCAGAGGCTGAGAAAGGAAAAGTACCTATATTATATGGCTCGCCTGATGCTTTGATTTGCTCCTCGGTTTTACCAACAGAGGCAACTTCAGGATGGGTATAAATGACGTTAGGAATAATATCGTAATTCATTTGAGTTTTCTGGCCAGCGATGCGCTCGGCAACCATTACGCCCTCTTCGGAACCCTTGTGGGCCAACATAGGGCCGCGCACTACGTCACCGATCGCCCATACACCTGGCGCATTTGTAGAACAGAACTCATTAACGAAAATAAAGCCACGCTCGTCAAGATTTACACCACTGTCAGCCGCTAAAAGGTTTTCGGTGTAAGGACGACGGCCTACACAAACAATCAGCTTATCGAAAGTTTCTTGTTGCTCTTTGCCATCTTTATCAAGATAGATCACAGTCACTTCTTTGCCGTTAATTTTTGACCCAGTGACGCGCGAGCTGGTACGAATATCCAAACCTTGTTTGGTGAGTATCTTCTGTGTTTCTTTGGCAATCTGTTGGTCCATGATTGCCAGGAAGCTATCAAGTGCTTCAAGCACAACGACTTTAGAACCTAAACGGTTCCATACGCTGCCCAACTCCAAACCGATAACGCCGGCACCGATAACACCTAAACGCGCGGGCGCTGCATCAAACTCTAAGGCACCCGTCGAGTTAACAATAATCTTATTGTCAACCGGAGCCACAGGAATATTGATTGGGTTAGAACCAGAAGCCAAAATAACATTTTCGGCTTCGAGTACTGAAACCTTACCTTCGGAATCCGTGAACTCAACTTTCTTGCCAGCCAATAATTTTCCAGTACCGTATAAACCAGTCACGCCATTAGCTTTAAATAGACCCGAAATACCACTGGTAAGCTGTTTAACAATTTGATTTTTACGCGCAATCATTGAGGGAACATTGATGGCAACGCCGGTGGTAGAAATACCATGAACAGCCAGCTCATCTTTTGCCTCATGATATTTATAGGCGCTGTCTAACAATGCTTTCGACGGTATGCAGCCCACATTCAAGCAGGTGCCGCCATTGACGCCTTTACCTTCTTCATTGCGCCATTTTTCAATGCATGCGGTTTTTAAACCCAACTGCGCTGCACGAATCGCTGCCACATAACCTGCTGGGCCAGAGCCAATAACAATTACATCAAATTTTTCAGACATAGCTATGTTCCTAATTTATTAAGTTAGATTTCCAACAAAATACGGGCTGGATCTTCCAATAAGTCTTTGATGGCAACCAAGAATTGCACAGCATCTTTACCGTCTAACAAACGGTGATCATAAGACAACGCCAAATACATCATTGGCAAAATTTCTACTTTGCCATTAACAGCCATAGGGCGTTCTTGAATTTTGTGCATGCCTAAAATAGCCGCTTGCGGTAAGTTCAAAATTGGCGTCGAGAGCAATGAGCCAAAGGTACCGCCATTGGTAATGGTGAAGGTACCGCCAGACATTTCTTCAATACTTAATTTACCATCGCGCGCGCGCAAACCGAAATCGCGAATAGTATTTTCGATACCAGCTAAGCTCATGCTCTCGGCGTTGCGCAATACTGGAACCACCAAACCTTTGTCGGTAGATACAGCAACACCTATATCCTGGTAACCGTGGTAAACGATATCGTTATTGTCTATAGATGCATTTACCGCAGGGAAACGGCGCAGAGCTTCGGCAGCAGCTTTTACGAAAAAGCTCATAAAACCTAAACGAGCACCACCGTGTGCTTTTTCAAATTGGTCTTTGTATTTAGCGCGCAATGCCATTATGGGGGCCATATTAACTTCATTAAATGTCGTTAGCATTGCAGTGGTATTGGACGCTTCGAGCAAACGCTCGGCAATACGCTTACGCAAACGCGTCATCGGCACACGTTTTTCAATACGGTCGCCCGTTGCTTCGAGCGCGGCAGCGGGTGCAACGGTGCTTGCAGCAGGTGCAGCGGCTGGTGTTGATTTAAGGAAATTCGCTACATCTTCTTTCATCACACGACCATCTTTTCCAGAGCCTGCAACTGTTGAAGTATTTACATTGTGTTCTTCAGCCATTTTACGTGCGGCAGGATTCACTAACTTGTCAGTGATCACAGACGGCTTGTCTTGGGCAGGAGCTGCAGGTTTAGCGGTTGCAGCAGCATTAGCGACAGCGCCTGCCACAAAAATCGCAATCACTTCATTGCTCTGAACGGTATCGCCTTCATTTTTCTTAATTTCAGCGATGCTGCCATCCGCAGGTGCTACAACTTCTAAAACCACTTTATCAGTTTCGATATCAACAATTAACTCATCGCGCAAAACCGCTTCACCTGGCTTTTTATGCCACGTAGCGATAGTGCCATCAGCGACTGATTCGGGGAACGTTGGGGCTTTAATTTCAATACTCATTACTATTCCTTCTCTCTCGCTATGATGTGTTTAGGGGAACACCGAAGACTAAACCTTCAGCGCCTGATTTACAAAACGGTTTTGTTCTTCAATGTGAGCGGACATATACCCGCATGCTGGCGCAGCTGAGGCTTCACGACCAACGTATTCCAGATATAAACTAGGAAAGAGCTCATGCACTATACGACGCAAATGATGCTGGCTACTATACCAGGCACCTTGATTCATTGGCTCTTCCTGACACCACAGAATACTTTCCACATTTTTGTAAAGTCCCAAAGCAACTCGTAACTCTTGATCCGGGAAGGGGTAAAGTTGTTCTAAACGGATAAAAGCAACATCAGTTTGCTTGCGCTCCATACGTTCTTCCAACAAGGTGTAATACACCTTGCCGCTACACAGCACAACGCGTTTCACCTTACCAGGCTCAACACCGATATCAGCAATCACGTTTTGGAATTGGCCACTGGCTAATTCCTCTAAACTTGAAGTAGCAAGCTTGTGGCGCAACAAAGATTTAGGGCTCATTACCACCAACGGACGTCGCATAGGTCGAATTGCTTGACGTCGCAACATATGGAAAACTTGCGCTGGCGTAGTAGGAATACATACTTGAATATTGTGTTCGGCACACAATTGCATAAAACGTTCGAGACGCGCAGATGAATGCTCTGGCCCCTGCCCTTCATAACCATGCGGCAACAACATGGTTAAGCCGCATAAACGACCCCATTTGTGCTCACCGCTGGTAATAAATTGATCGATAACCACTTGGGCGCCGTTAGCAAAATCGCCAAATTGAGCCTCCCAAATTACCATGCCTGTTGGAGAGGTGGTTGAATAGCCATATTCAAATGCCAAAACAGCTTCTTCAGATAAGTATGAATCAAACAAATCAAACCTAGGTTGATTTGCTTTCATATTAGCAATAGGCGTGTAGGCTTGACCGTCTTTTTG
>JANPKH010000012.1:0-1539 GCA_031425935.1 Gammaproteobacteria bacterium
GCAGCGTTCCAAAGATACCCATATACCGGATTGTATTTTGCGGATTATTAATCACGCCCAACTCAGGAACAGGTAGTGCAAGAGACTTCTGAAGCTTAATGTTTAGTGCGGAAGATTCAACAGCACGCTGATAATACAATAGATCGGGCCGTTTTGATAAACTGTCTGCTAAAATTGAATTCATAACATAAAAAGAATTTCTAAAAGAAGTAAGAGCAGTGTCAATTTCTATCTTTTCCTTTATGCCGAGCATAAGCTGCAGTTCGGTAAGATCATTTTCTAATGAAGTCTTCATTTTATTGAGCTGGAGCTTAGATTGAATGATCGCAATTTCTGTTGCCGGATCTTGTTGAACATTAAGGCTCTTCTTTAGGTCAGCTGAATCAATGCCTTGTTTTAAAACAGATGTTCGAATGGTGGTTAGCCAAACATCCAACCATTTATTTGCAGCTTGTAAAAGCACTTCCTGTTCAACTTCCTCATAATAATGCTCATGTAGCCGAAGGTTACTGTTGGCATAATCAATTCTTGTATCGCGAACTCCCGGTAATAAAAAAGGTTTGGTAAGCTGCCACCATACCTGCCTGTTCCTTCCATCATTCCAGTTTGAATTTGCAGGGAAATAAGCCGGCTGCATTAATTGAAGAGACTGGTTATTTAAAATAGGGTTCGGTCTTAATTTTGAACTAAGTACATCTGCTTCGCCAACCTGAATACTCCTCTTTTGTGCTTTCAGAGCCAGGTTGGAAGTTTTGGCTGTTTGCAGGGTTTGAGGAAGAGTGTAACGGGACTGGGCTGAGAGATTAGAAAAAATATAAGATGATAATATGGGGCAAAGAAAGTAGATTGTTATTCTTCTCATTTTAAAATTGATTGTAAAAAGTTTGTTCTCCACAGCGAATAAATACGAGGTTTATCACCATGGTCCTGAGACTTAAAAATAACATTATTATTATTTAAGTTGTGCTAGTAAACTTGAAGAAATTAAACTGGTAAGTGGTATTTCGCAATTAAAAGCTCGTTTACCCAGTTAAAGGAGATCCAAATCAATTTTTTTGCGGAAAAATGTCGAATTAATAAACTCTTCTAAGTGTCGATTCTTTTGGTGGCATAATCACGAGTGGAAATTTTTCTATTTTCACAGAACTGCTGTCTAAACCAAATGCACGTGACTCACTCAGGCTGATGCCTTTTAATAAAAAGTATATTCTCAAGATTACTTTTTCAAAACCAGGCAGATCGTTCTCGTAAGATAAAAACTTCTCAAGTATCACAAACTTAAAATCACCGATCACATTATTTTTATTTAATGACTCATATCTGCTTGTAATATCTACTTCATGGTTTTTTACCAGATCCTCTACCACCTTTCGAAACATTAAATTAATCCGGGGGGCAACTCTGAATCCAATTTTAAAATCAATTCTAATGATGTCATTGTCCGCAATGTGAGTTACTTTATAATCCATACGATATGGCACCGGCATTACATCCACATGTACAAACCAGTACACGTCGGCTTTTTTCGGTCTTTTCTGG
>JANPKH010000013.1:0-1609 GCA_031425935.1 Gammaproteobacteria bacterium
GCGATGTGACGCTGCTGGCAGGCGGGGCCATCACGCAAACGGGTGCGATCAATGCAGCGACGCTGACGGCAACGACGGCCAACGCCACGGCTGGAACCGGCGTCATCACGCTGACCAATGCCGGTAACACGGCAGGCACAGTAAACCTGCAGGCCCGGGCCGGGACAGTGGCTGCGGTGGGTGCGGCCAACGTAGCCTCAACCGTTCAATACACAGGCGCTGGTGCGGTGGCGATCTCGGGGATCAACAGCGGCACAGGCGCGGGCGGCAACGTCACGCTGATTGCGGGCGGGGCGATCACGCAAAGTGGTGCGATCAAGGCGGGCACGTTGACGGCGACGACGGCCAATGCGGCGGGCGCTGCGATCACGCTGACCAACGTGGGCAACGATGCGGCGACGGTCAATCTGCAGGCAAGAGACGGCACCGCCGCGACGCCTGGCGCGGCCAATGCGAACGCGGCGATTCAATATACCGACAGTAACGCGGTAGCGGTGTCGGGCATCAACAACGGCACGGGCGCGGGCGGCGATGTGACGCTGCTGGCAGGCGGGGCCATCACGCAGAGCGGCGCCATCAAGGCTGGAACGCTGTCCGCCAAGACGCTGAGCGACACGCCCGCAGCCATCACACTGACCAACGCCGGCAACGACGCGGCAAGCATTGTTCTGCAGACACGCAACAGTGCCGATGGCGATCGCACGGCTGCGGCCATTGCCTACACCGATGCCAACGCGGTAATCGTCGGCGGCATCAACGCGGGCACTGGCAGCGCCGCGACCGGCAACCTGACGCTGACGGCAGTCGGAGCGATCACGCAGACGGGCGCACTCATCGTCGGCGGCACGACCGCCATTGCGGCCGGCGCTACCAACAACGTGACACTGAACAACGCTGGCAACGACTTCACCGGTGCCGTCTCGGTCACCACGGGCTTGAACGTTGGCATCACCGATGCCAACGCCCTGGTGCTGGGCGCCTCCACGGTATCGGGCACCCTGGGCGTCAATACAAGCGGGACGATCACCCAGACAGGCGCGCTGGCGGTAACCGGGGTAGCCACCTTGGCGGCGGGTGCGGCCAACGACATCACACTGACCAACGCGGCCAACAACTTTGCCTCTGTGGGCATCACGTCCGGCAACAACGTCAGCCTGACCGACGGCGGTGCGATCGTACTGAATGGATCAACGGTAGCGACTTCCCTGACAGTTCGGGCGGGAGGGGCCATCACGCAAAGCGCGGCCATCACTGCGCCCACGCTCAATGCCACGACACTGATCAATGCGGGTGCGGCAATAACGCTGACCAATGCGGGCAATGAGGTGGATACGGTGAACTTGAGGGCCAGGAACCTGGCCGATTCTGCCAACGCGGCCGGCGCCATCGCTTATACCGACGCCAGCGCAATCAGCGTGGCGGCGGCGCAGTCGACATCAACGGTGACGCTGCTCGCAGGCGGGGCGATCAGCCAGACAGGTGCAATCGTGGCGGGCACGTTGACGGCGACGACGGCCAATGCGGCGGGTGCTGCGATCACGCTGACCAACGTGGGCAACGATGCGGCGACGGTCAATCTGCAGGCAAGAGACGGCACCGCCGCGACGCC
>JANPKH010000014.1:0-30781 GCA_031425935.1 Gammaproteobacteria bacterium
TTTCTGTAACAATAAAAAATCATCATAAAATATATTTTTTTGTCGCTTAAGAATATTTATTTTATTAAATTTTAAGACTAGAGTGTATTCATCGCTCTATCGCATAGCTCACGCTTTGTAACAGATCGATGTTAGTGAGGACAACGCTAAACAATAGTCGCATTTTTATTTCGATGCATAGGGAAAAAACGGATTGCTATCATGATTTTTTTTAAAAACACCCCCCATATTTCCCTCTGTGCGAAACATCAATCCAATATTGCAAGTTTTGTATTCACTATAAATAACCTAACCCATACCTAAATATGAAAGGAATTTATCGTGGAAAAATTACTGAAAAAATTAAAGATCTTTTACGTATTTCCCAGTTTTATTGCTCTATTGCTAGGCCTGCAGTCTTCACAAGCCCTAGCGCAATGGGGTGGCTGGGAAAGTCTCGGCGGTGTCATTCAGGAAGAAGCTAGTTGCGTTTCATGGGGCCCGAACCGAATCGATTGTTTCGCGCGCGGTGGCGACAGTGCCATGTATCAACGATGGTGGGACGGCGTAAGTTGGGGTGGCTGGCATAGCCACGGCGGTGTCATTAAGGAGCAGCCAGAGTGTGTTTCCTGGGGCGCAAATCGTATCGACTGTTTTGCACGCGGTGGCGATAACGCTATGTACCACAAGTCATGGAATGGCTCCAGTTGGAGTGGGTGGGCAAGTCGTGGCGGACAGATTTTGGAACAACCTTCTTGTACCAGCTGGGGCCCAAATCGCATTGACTGTTTTGCTCGGGGCCTTGATAGATCCATGTACCAAATGGCATGGACCGGTAGCAATTGGAGCGGATGGCACAGCCTTGGCGGCGTGCTGCAGAACCGACCTGAGTGTGTTTCCTGGGGACTCAATCGCATTGACTGTTTTGGGCGTGGTACTGACTCAGGCATGTACCAAATGGCATGGAACGGCAGTAATTGGAGCGGATGGATCAACCATGGCGGCGTAATTTTAGAGCAACCTTCATGCACTAGCTGGGGCGCCAATCGCCTTGACTGTTTTGCCAGGGGCACTGATCGAGCCATGTACCAAAAGGCATGGAACGGTAGCAGCTGGAGCGGATGGAACCACCTTGGCGGTGTAATCCTGGAGCAGCCTGACTGCGTATCTTGGGGTTCAAACCGTATTGATTGCTTTGCACGTGGCGCAGACAGTGCTATGTACCATAAATGGTGGAACGGATCCGCTTGGGGCGGATGGGACAGCCTTGGCGGCGTCATTAAAGAGCAGCCTGAGTGCGTATCCTGGGGCTCAAACCGCCTTGATTGTTTCGCACGTGGTGGCGATAACGCTCTGTATCACAGATGGTGGCCGTGCCCTGGTTGCGCGATTGTGAATAAGCCACTTGCTGTAAGTCGCTTTACTACCGCGACAATAACAAATGCAGATGCTGATCGAATTTTGGGTGACGCTACTACTGTGCTGCAAACAAATAATGGTGTTGGTGATGTTGCCTGCCAGGTTTCTATGACCAGAACCGGTAACGTTACAACCTTCGCTACCGGTGATGGCAGCATTGATAGCCAAGCTGAATTTAATGCATTAATTGCCACAGCCGGCGTCAAAGTAGTTAATCGCATTAACTGGTGCGGCGGCCTTATTCCTAACGTCATCGGCTGTGCGCCCGTGCCTGGTACCGCGCTAACAGTAGTTCGGATCACAGCTGCACAAGAAGGTATTTTATGGGCACACGAATACGGGCACACAAGAAATTTAGGTCATCGTAACAATGATGCGAACGCAGTTATGAACGGAACAATAGGTAGCACTCGCCTACGTGTAACCGCGGCCGAATGTACTGCTTTCCAAAATTAAACTATTAATTTTTTTCACTTAATCAAGAAGGAAAATGATCATGAAATTATTATCAATTTGTAAGAAAATATTTTTTTTAGGGACCACAGTCATCGCAGTTAGTTTTTGCCAAAGCAGCTTTGCACAAACCATTAGTGCTACCGAATTTGTGCAAAAAGTATATGTAAGCGGCATCCCCTTCGATGAAGCTTCACAATATCAATCCAGCGATGTGCCTGTGCTGCTACAAATGCTCGAAAATCCAAATGAAAAACCGCACTGGGCTAACATTGCTTTATTACTGGAAATTATTGGCGACGAAAAGGCCCTCAATGGTTTGATCGCATTTATAGAGCGTGATCCAGGTGGAGAGCTGACCGAATCACACTACATTGCTAAAACCAGTGCAATTATGGGGTTGGGGTATCTCATCAATAAATCAAACAGTAAAAAGGCGTTGAATTATCTTGTGCAAAGCGCTTCGCCTAACACTTGGGCAAACCGCAAAGTTCCTGGTTTAACAAAGTTGCATGTAACAACTGAGGAAAGAAATATGGATATGGCGAAATATGCCATTCTAGGATTAGCTCTTGCAGGAACTAAAGAATCAGGACAAGCATTACGCCAATTGCAAACACAAGCCGCATCAGCATCAACATCAACAAGTTTTGCAGCAGTACAAAAAGATGGCGTACTGTCTGAGGCTATTTCCGAACATCAGGAAATTTCCACTAAAGGACTCTCAGGCTACTACAAGAAACATCATGACAAATAATAATTAATGCGCGGAACAGCGTGTAGTGTCCCGTAAAATAATTAACCTATTACCAGAGAGAAATGCAAATTTCTCTCTGGCTTTTAGTTTGGGGCAATTTATTTGTAAATTTAATTGACGCTGTAGAGAGCTCAAGCCAAGTTACGAACGACTCACTATTTTAAAAAGCTGAATTGTCACATTTTTTTAACTTAAAATAATCCTTAAAAAAATCACTACTAATTAAGGTTTCTTCTTTGGCTCTTTTTCCATGGGTTGTTTATCCGTTGGTTTATCTTTTGGCGCTTTCTCCTTTACCTGCTTTAATTCATTCGTTAAATTCGCCTGGAGTTTTTCAACGCCTTTATTAACCACTTCCGTCCAGTTACCTCCTCCAGCAAATGCGGTACTAAACATATGTGTACCTTTCGCGGTTACTGCTATTGAATTATCTTTTGATTTTACTGCCAGCTCGCCATCAAACTGCAAATCAATATTAAACTTCGGCTGCATCCACGCCCAGAATTGAATAACGTCAACAGATACTGGCACAGCAGAATCATATTGCGCATCACCTTTGCTCACTACCTGATACCCAGCCGCCGTAAAACTATTCGATACAATACGTTCACTTACCGAATAAATAGTTTCTTTATCCTTAAGCGAGTAATTCCACAACGCGTTATGGAACATCCCGTGGCGCATACGACCTATAGATTTATCAGTCAATTTTTTATCGTTAATTTGATCACCTTCAATAGAAGGTAAAGCGGGGTCTTTAGGCGCAACTGAAAATGCACGGAAGTCTTTAACATTTTCTATTTTTACATAACCTATCACGGTTGCTGGCGGTTTCACCGCAGGAGTCGTAACCTTTAGCGATTTTGTAGCACACCCAGTGGCAAACACACAAATCACACACAAGCTTAATAAACGCTTAATCATTTTTCTCTCCTGGAAATTCATTATTTTGCGTAGCCAATCTACGCCCTCAAGATGCTAGTTAGCATTTCATATAAATGCAATTAATTAGTGTGTAATATTTTCTCATGGGGCTACCGAGCACATTTTACGAAAAAATAATATCTCCAGATGCCGTGCGTAACGCCGAAATTTGTACCGCCGCCTTGCCTTCTATTGAACGAACCACCAACAACCCGGATGCTTCCAATTGCTTAACCGCCGAGTTGGTGATTAAAATTTCCGCGCAAGGTTTTACTTGGGTTTCCATATCGTCGTGATAAGTGTGTATGGGTAATCCGTCGATTTCGCTAGCGATTTTTGTATTTGCATTTGCACCAAATTGCAGATAGTTATTGGCTAGAATTACGGTAACTAAATGTGCACTGTTGCCCCACAAATGATAGTGATGGCTGCGGGCTTGTGGTAATTCGGAAAAATCAAAGCTATCGATGGGAGATGTTTTTTTGCCGTAAGGTAAACGCAATAAAAATTTAGGTGCAACAAATGCAATGTGGCGGCCTAACTCAGACTCACGAAATTCTTTCCATGCTGAAGAAAATTCTTCGGATGATGTGTGGTGCCAATCTTCTACATCTGGCTGGTTTGCTAAGGATGCGCAACCCGCCAATGATTCCGACCCTGCCATCAACGCAATTGCTCCTGTAGTGCCGGCCATGTGCGCAAGGTTAAATGCTAAATGTAAATCATCTAATGCATCCGTAAAAGTAAGGTTAACTTGTAAACAAGAGAAATGCGTTTTGCCGGGCACTTGGTAGCTACTGACTATACGTTTATAAAATGCCGAATCACTAATATCGTCATGCGCAAGCGCATCTTGAATCAGTTCATCGCGAGTTGCATCGATGATAAATAATTTTAATGTTGAATTTGTTTCAATGCGTCGAATTAAAAAATCAAGCCCGCGCCAATTAGCTTCTAACTCTTGAAATGCGCTGTTGTGCATAAGATCACGTAGGGTTTGTGCAATAGCTTCATTCACTGCGCTTAACATTTCCGGCAAACGGGGGTCGGCTTTTGCTTGCGCATAGGGGGCTACAATTTGTTTTATGTATTGATTAATATCGTCAATATCTGCACGACTATTCTGCTGTAGTTGTGCTCCCGCTAAAATCGAATCTAATGTATTGCCACCGGTATTTGCAGCATCCACAATGGGGTTAATTTTTTTGGTAGCGGCCTGATTAGCACCAGACTGATCTGCGGTATAAATATTCAGCGCTTGCATTTCAGCCACTATCGCATCAAATTGATCTGGTTTTTTGAGGCGATTTTTAAGCGTGGTAAATTTACTAAAAATATCCAGATTTTCAAGTAAGTAATCTGGGTGAAGACTATCGAATTCATTGAAACTAATATCCTCTTCGCACAGGGGAACACGCAAACGAACATTTAATTGCGAAAATACTTGTTCAAAATTATCACGATCTATCTCAATTACTTTGCGACTCGAAAGCTGTTGGGTGTCGAGCTCGCCACGGCTTCCTCGCCCACTAAAGTCACCGACAATGGCAATGTGAAATGCTCCAGCAGCGCTGCGCCTGGCGTAGACCTCACTTTGATTGACGGTGGATTTAAATGTAAAATTTCCGGTGGAAACAGTGGTGCGCGCCATGAGTACTCCTCGCCTATTTTATAAATCAATGGATGTTACAAGAAAATAATTTACCTTACGTTGTGCACTACCCACATTGCTCATAACGCTTTCATACTCTTCTATATCAAGCGTCCATTTCTTTCCTTTTTTAATAAAATAAGAATTGTCATGTGTTAAGTAGTGGCCGGTCAACTTGAACTTAGTGCCTCTGCCATCAAAAGGTATGTCATATTTTTCAAGCTTGGCAGCTATATCTTTGGAGACAGGAAGCAACAAGAGGTTTTGCAGATTTTCATTCATAAATGAGGCAGGGCAACCAATTCCCGGAATGACATATTTTTCATAATAAGTAGCGATAGCGCTCTCAGCCAGAATATGGATTCGTTTAACCGCAGTGTATTTCCTAAAAGTTGTAGCGTCGTCTATGCCAAAACTCAACTTTTCAATGGACTGTTTCTCGCCTAGCCTGAAGGCGTGGAATTTAAATTCGCCGTCTAGATTACCCGTTACAACATAGGTCTTATTAACCGGATCATAAGTCTGCTCTTTCACTTCCAGCCCATCCCAGGAGGAAAGGTCAAAAAAGCAAAAACTGAAACTAGATAACCGCGAGGAAATCATAGCGAAAATAATAGTAATACTAATAAGCACGTACAATTTATATTTCATTAGGCGGTTCCCTTAAGAGATGCTCTGCTCAACAAAAATGACGGCGCGGGTAAGCTTTACGCTGACTCGTGCACACTTTATCACCCACTTTTCATAATGAGTAACATATTTTTCAGGGTTAACATTGGGACGCTGCAATATCCATAATTTATCTTCTTCAGACTATCTCACTCGGCCCATGCAGCATGTTAAAGTTGCCACTCACCCGTATCACAATAAAAGAATGATCTTATTATGGCTTTTCCGTTAATTGTTGCTCATCGTATTACTCGCACCGCCCCTACTGCCAGCGTCATCACTCAAACCCGTACCGATGTATTTTCAGAAAATGGGAAATTGAATGAATTAGCTCACGAGCTAAAAAGCAATTTTATCCGTAAAAATGCTAAAAGTTATGGGCGTTTTTCTAGCGAGACTGCTGAGTTTCCCTTTTCATCCTGGCTGCAAGAATATCGTCAAGAACGCTTAGGCTTTACCAGCTTCACACAAAAAGCATTAAACCATTTTAAAATTTCACTCGAAAAAAGTGAGAATATACTGGACGCTTATGTCTTCTTTATTGTAGAAAAGATTGAAGCCGGTGACTTTTTGTATGTATTTATTGTGGAGCCCATAAGCGGTTTATATTTTGATGGGGATATTTCACTTTCCGACTCGCTTTATTTGGATAGCGGCGGTTTTTCACTGGCAGCAAAAATTAATTTATTGGATTGGGACACCGCCGACTCCTTAACCTATGTTGCGCTATTACGCGCTCGCGTCGACAAAGAATTGTCTGATGCTTTTACACATTTTATTGGCTTTAGCGATAAACACGACATTAAAAACGATACCAATGAATTTTTACAAACCGTCGAACATTTTAGCCAAACTCTCGACGACACCACAGCCAAAATAACGCGCACAAAAGTTGTCGATTACTGTCTGGAGCAAAAAAAGGCGGGCAAACCTGTTGTCATTAGTGAGCTATCGAACAGCTTGTCGCAAGATATTAAAAGTTATGAGCCCGATCACTTTGCAAAATTTGTTGAAACCAAAACAGCAGAAGTAAAAAATGAATTTATTCCCGATTCTAGTCAACTCCGCAATTACATCCGCATCAGTGGTCGCAATGATTCACTCAGTATGAGTTTCGAGTCCGCCTGCCTTGGCAATGAAATTGTGTACGATGCCGCTAGTGACAGTCTTACTATTAAAAATATTCCGCCAGCACTAAAAGCAAGGCTATTCAAGCATTTAAAAATCAATCAATAAATCTTTAACTGATATTCGAAGCTGAAAATCTTAATGGGAAAATGAAATGCAAAAAAACAGGATCAAATCCTGTTTTTTTTGTTTGTCGCTCATCTTTTATATTAAATTACTTTTTATATTAAATTACTTCCGCCAAATTCCTGTATACACCGAGCCGCAGTACCACCAGCCCGTTCTTTGGTAGCCCAAGTAAACGTAATGATCAGACTTGTCTGCAAAGACTGAAGCATTCATACCAAAATGAGCGTACCACGAGCCTTGTGCTGGCACCCAAATATAAGAAGTCGCAACCGGCTACGTTTTTTGTGAGACATTGACTGAAGAGATTGCGGCCATCGACTCCAATTTGAAAGCGAACGAGGAAATATTGACACTACTGGCGCATTTTTTTAGAAATTTATAATAGTTAGCGCAAGAAAATTACCTTTTTTGATTTTTTTATATAGAGTTTTTTCAATGAACATAAAAAAAACAAGTCCAGCTTCATCACTGGGAAAGCGGTAGCCTGTCGTAACGAGCAAAGCAGGTGCGTGCTAATTTTCGCCGAGGGTAAATTTTATTTTTGAAAAATCGGCTTTTTCGTTTAGAATAAGTTTTTAAACGGGGTCAATTTATTCTAAACTTGTTTTGTGTAGAAAAAGTAAATAATAAAACTTGGCTATAAATTTTATTTTGTTTCAATGGTGTTGGTCAAAGATAATTCGCCACGACCAATTTAACCGTTTTAGTCGCCCAAACCCAAGCCGTTATCGTGTCGGCCTTACTTGAATATCGCAGCCTGCGCGTTTAAATTTTTCGGCGATTTTCTCCAAGGCTTCCTCTGCAACTTCATCGCCTTGGCGGTACATTTTAAATATCTTTAAAATCCAATTAGACAGCTTCAAAAATAATTGCCCTAGCAGCCACTCTCGCTGTTCGTATTGTTTGAGCTCCATAATGGGAATTATGCGCTGGTCTTTTAATAAAACTTGAATGGAGTAGGTGTGCAGAAAGTCGCGATATTTTCCAAACATATCCCATAAGCCCCAATCCCCAAGAAAAAATTCAATTAATGACGCCGTATCTGTCGAGGTCAATATATGAATATCTTTAATATCGTCGTAATCGACCAATGTCCATTTGGATTCATTTTTTAATTTAAAGCTAAATTTTTTATGCGTACTCTCAAGCCGATACTCGCCATTTTTTGTTTTAAAATAAAACATTCGGCCATTAGAAATTTCTTTAATAATTTTTCCGCCCCAAACATTTTGCATTATCGCCTGCCATAGCAAGCCAAAAATATAAGAGACAAGAAATATTCCCACCAAAAAAAGCCAGCCGAACTCTTGCGAAAAATCGTTCATAATGCGCCCCTTTGTAAAATTATTATCACGTGATAATAGCTGATAAATCTAATTCTTAAGCGCCTTTGTTAGGGCGAGTTTGAGAAATAGCTGGGATTTAGCTGGCATATACCATACATAATTTCCACCCAGCTAGTATCGCGCATCAAACGCTTATATCAACCTCGAGGCTATCCAAATTACTACCCCATACCGCAATCCTTTCCCTATCGCAACCAATGCCAAAAATGTCCAAAACTGCACCCGCATCATTCCTGCCAATAAGGTGAGCGGGTCGCCAATAACCGGTACCCAAGCAAATAGCAGGCATGCCAGCCCATACTTTTGAAATCGCGGTTGCGCGCGGCTTAGTTGCTTGGCGCTAATGGGAAACCATTTTTTATCTTGCAGGTGTAAAAAACATTTACCTAAATACCAGTTGATGCAAGAACCAAGAGTGTTGCCCGTAGTGGCGACCAGCCAGAGCAATAAGGGCGAATAGTGTTGATAGAGCAAACTACCCAACAGCGCCTCAGAAGAAAGCGGGAGCAGTGTAGCGGCTACAAATGCGCTGCAAAACAGGTAAAAATAAGGCATAGACAAGCATCCAATACTATAGACGCCATACTAATCTGCCAATAGTCTTGTGGCGAGCTATTGCTTGGTGTGATGAGCGTAAAAGAAAAGTAAAGAAAAGGGATCGACGTTAATTATTTTTCAGTCCCACAAATCCATCAGCAACCGCAAGTGGAGAGTCTGAAATCAGGGGTTTACTCTGACCCCAGCGCTATTCCTTCCGCCAAATTCCTGTATACACCGAACCGCAGTACCACCAGCCCGTTCTTTGGTAGCCCAGGTAAGCGAATGATCAGACTTGTCAGCAAAGACTGAAGCATTCATACCAAAATGAGCGTACCACGAGCCTTGTGCTGGCACCCAAGTATAAGAAGTCGCAACCGGCTACGCTTCTTGTGAGACATTGACTAAAGAGATTGCGGCCATCGACTCCAATTTGAAAGCGAACGAGGAAATATTGACACTACGGCACATTTTTTTAGAATTTTATAATAGTTAGCGCAACAAAATTACTTTTTTTATTTATTTTTATATAAAAGTTTTTTGCACTCAAGCTTCAACATGGGCACGAATTTTCCGGATGCACGACATGTTAAAAAAATCGGTCATGTAAAAATTAACTGTTTTAATATTTTTACATAATAATTAATTACAACTTACTAAATGCTGACCTCTGTAAATTCCGTCTTTAGCGAAATCCATCGCACTGCAGACGACTCGCTTAATATAAATTTACAAGAAAACAATAAAGAATGTCCTCACTCAGCAATGCATTAATTTGAAGGGTGTTCGTTGTTATGCCCTACGGCAGTGAGCCGCGTAAGATCAGCACCCGTTTTGCTGATCCGAAAAACACCAAACTTACCCTCAACCAGAGGGTCAAGTTCCATTCGGTGAAAGAAGATAGTTTGACCGTCTAAGCTCCACGCGGGCTTGCTGTTGATATTGCCATCGTTAATTAAATATCTTGCGTTGCTGCCATCAGCGTCAGCAATCCGAATCGCCCAAGCGCCCAAGGTCACATCGCCAAAGGGAAATTTGGTTGGGTCGACATTCACCAGCCAGGCAATTTGACTGCTATCTGGCGAAAAGTACGGATCGTAATCGGCCAATCCATCAACAGTAAGTCGTGTCGCAGGGCTAAACGCAGTGGCTGCCATCACATAGATCTCATAATTGGCCGGCGTACAGGGCGTGGTAGGGCATCCGTTAAATAAGATCTTAGTTCCGTCAGGTGACCAGGACACATCTGTGTTAACGCCACCACGGCTAGTGTATTGCACCGGGTTGTTACCCTGCGCATCAGTCACGAAAATCTCTAATGATGAACCAACACTGCCAAACATGGCGATCTTAGTGCCGTCCGGCGACCATTCACCGTGGCCTTGTAACGTCCAGCCATCAGCACCCTTAGCACGCAACTGAGTAATGCCACTCCCGTCCACATTCACTACCCACAAGCTTGCCTCACTATAGTTTTCAGGTTTGCCGAAGGGCGAGCGATAAAACAGTACCTTTTTCCGATCTGGAGAAATACGTGGCCACCAGTTTTCGTATTGGGTGTCATTCGTGAGTTGCTGCACGCTGCTGCCATCCGTTTTCATAATGAAAATCTCATGGTTGCCGGTGCGGTCAGAATCAAACACTAACTGAGAAGCAGTAAGTGCTGGGGCCGAACTCGCTGATGATGCAGAGCTGGGTATCGACGCTGCACTAGATACAGGTGACTTCGTGGAGCTACCGCCACAACTACTTAACACAAAACTAAAGATCAACACGGTGAAGTAATACAATCTGCGCATGGAGCTCTCCAAAATTCAGGCTGAAAACGGACTTTTCATATCCGCTCGTAAATCCGCATTAGCTTAATTCTCTAAACCAGATTTTACTATCTCCACCGAAAATTAACGAAGTAGTCCATGCCAAACAATTACCGCGCGTGGCTTTGCATGCGGTATTTTTTTGTTGGGCTAGTAAATTTTCGGCGGGCTCGATATTGCCTTGTTGGTTAGTGAGTTCATGTGGGGTGCTTAGGTATACGAGATGATAGTGATAAATTTCGTCGTCTTACACGATGACAATGGCTCCCTTAAAGTATGCGAAATAGCGGGGCTGGTTGTGTCAATTAGTTTGAGCGGGCTCAATAAACATTACAAAACGAGTTCCAGTTTCATCAATGGGAAAGCGGTAGTATGTCGTACCGAGCAAAGCAGGTGCATGCTCGTTTTCGTCGAGGAATTCCTCTGCTTCTTTTTTGGAACTGTGCTCGATTTCAATACGGCACATAGCTCCACGACATTGATTTGAGCGCAATCTCGCTAGGGAGGCTCCCATAGTCAAGCGACTCAACTCTCCCTCCTTCAAACTACTCCACGAAGTATTACTGCGGTCGGCTTCCTTAAATCGCTGCTCGTAAGAGATTTGTTGCTGCTCAGCCGTTTGACTTTCTACCTCATCCACTGCATTTACATTATGGCTACTACTAGTAGTAGCTGGTTGTGGCGCTACATCGATGACCTTCACCTCATTATTGGAAACCGTTTGCTGAAGCAAAAGATGACGTTGAAGCAACTCAACACGTTGCTCCAACGCTGCTAAACGCGCGTCATCCACCTGCGGGCCACCGATAAGAGCCGCCCCAGATGGCCAATTAAGCGCTACAACCAAAGCCACAATTGTTACGCAGAGAATTAGAGAAATGCCTATCCAAATTGCTCTTCCCATCCCTCATTCACTCGAGCTAAAAGGTTGTGACTTTAATCATTGTTAAACCACCACCAGCCGGCAAGGCACACCGCACCTGCGCCTGCTTAAACGTAGTTGCGAATCCGCTCATCGACAAATTTAAGTCACTGTTTCCACCAGACCAAGTGCCACTCGTTGACATCAACGTAGTGCCACCAGCAACTGCTCGCATCGTACAATTAGTACCTTGCGCACCATTGGCAAAGCCAAGGCTCACGCTGTATGTATTCTCCAAACCAGTCGGTGCTGGCACTGGGCAAATAACGGTGCGCGATCCCGTCGAAATATTAACAAGCGCCCCTGTGGTGGTGAAATCGAAATCTGCATGGTTTCCGTCAGGCTGGCAAACAGCACCGGAATTTCTAGTGTTGGTCGTCACAGCGTTCGTTTGCACAGACAGCCCAAGAAGCGAAACAATTAAAGCAGCGGCAGATAAATATTTAGCGGTCATAGTAGTCTCCAGTTTGTTTGCATTATGGCACTCGGCTAAATCAGAGTGCAAAAGTAAAATATATGCTTATGCATTTTTTGACAATAAATGGGCCCTTCGTTTAATTCGTTTTATGTGAATTAAGACGACTTTATTTTCTTAAGATAATAAAAATTTAGCTTTAAGCGTCACGAATTAAGATATTCGGAAGAATGAGATGCCATAAAAATACTTGCGGGCGAATTGAGCCTATGAATTTATTTTTTAGCGTAGGTACGCAAGTCTTTTGTGAATGCGCGATACGTAAAACATCGCTCATGTAAAAATCAACTGTTTCAGTATTTATCTATAATAATTTATTAAAACTTATTAAATGGTGGCCGCTGTAATGGAGTAATGAATGAGATGCAAAAAATCCAAATAAATTAAATGGTAATCCGTAGAAAAATAAAGGGCAGAATAAAATTGAATAAATTTTCGCGAATAAGCGACTCATCAATAAGGCTAATCAAAAAAGTCAAAAATTGAAAGATCAATATCAGGAAGCTCGAGCCAGGAAAGATCAAAATCAAACAGCGCTGACTCTTGGGTACGAGATACCGAGCCAAGCATTTCCGACTTCATACTTACATAGTCACAACTCTCGCCCATTCTAGTATGAAAATCGTCAAAATCTTTGTGAGTATTAAAGAATGCATGTGACCAACAACCGACATCTATACCAATGCCTTGTCGTTTATTTGAATTTTTTACTTCCATGACTGAATAGTACTTTTTCTTACCATAGTTTTTCAAAAGATCATTGCCGACCAATTGCAATTGCCTACGGCGGTCTTCTGGTTTTATAGCGCATGCACGCACAGTGTTACCCCTGATGTAATTAGCGAATTACTACTGATCGAAGAGCGATGATATCGCCGGCAATATTTAGCAAGCATTAATTCACGATTATATTTACCTAGCCAACAACAATATCCGATCTCTCTTTAATAATAAATTTAATAATTGAATCAAACTCAGCCAATAATTTTTCAGGGGCGGCCTCATCGAACTCTTGCACCCCGAAGACTTCAAGGCTCCCATCTGGCGCCTTTAGCGATTGCGGAAGATTTTTAATTGCTCGTTCGCTTCTGGGCACG
The DNA here is from genome assembly GCA_031425935.1 of Gammaproteobacteria bacterium. Classification (GTDB taxonomy): domain Bacteria; phylum Pseudomonadota; class Gammaproteobacteria; order Pseudomonadales; family Cellvibrionaceae; genus Cellvibrio. Next base: position 13,304 of record JANPKH010000014.1, read on the forward strand.
AGGAATGGGATCGCAAATAAATTGTAATTTTTTAAATTTAAGTCAAATGCTGAAAGAAGCTCAGGCGGCCAGTTGTTGTGGGCATTAAATGTGTTATTTAAAAAATCACTGGGCAGATATAGTAAGGCATCTTCTTTTTTAGCTTCACTTAGGGCTTCCGGATTACTTACAGTTAGAAATGCATACATCGCTAGCCAAACAGTCGTACCTTTTGCGTTAATCAAAAACTTTGGATCTATAGCAGCACCGGTTGATATACCAGAATATACATTCACCATAGATAATAGAGCACCAATATTCTCTTGAGATAGGTCTATTTCATTTTGATTTTGTTTTGTAATTCCAAAGAAATACATGTGCTTCCATTCTGTTGCCGATGTAGACTTATTCATTGAATGTTTAACTCCAGAATTTTTTTGATTATTTTATACCTCCCCCACACCCTTCTCGTTAATACTATGCGTATCCAAATATTATAAAAAGAATTTTATCTCATTCTCGAATAAAAATTATGCAAGCCAAAGCAAGCACTTCTTTTCGCTTCACCCTCAAGCGCCCTAAGCTCAGTTATTGCCGCATTCCGCTCTTTCAAAAAAGCAGTTGCCCACGGAGCCGCCCCCAAAAGGGTTAGCGCCATACTCCACCCTAATGATAATTGACCAAGACTGCCTGCCACAGCGGGGCCAGCAAGCGCTGCAGCATTAACGAGGTCGCTGTATTTTTTTTTATTTTATTTTCCTTCAATATCACACCAACATCGCCTGCAAATTATAGATTTATATTCAGGAGACAATTCTATATAGCTTGGAATTTCAAACATTTTAGAGATTAGTCGAAAGTCTAGCTTTCCATTTAATTTCAAAGAGTGTGCGCCGCCTTTATCTGTTGATAAAGGTTTTGTTTTATCCCATGTCGCACCGTGAGATTCCAACACATCTAATATTTCTTTCAGATGTGAGCACACATTATGCTCAATATTTGTATCTGCAAATTCAGAACCGATTATCTGTCTTTTCATAATTATACTTTCGTATTCTTCAAAGGAATGGAATGCGTTTCTGCAAGCTTATTCTTATAATCCGCTTCTTTAATATATAGCTGTTCTGCACCACCGCCGCCTAAGTGTGGATTAGCATTTGTGATTCCTTTTGCCACAGTAATATCTTCTGTAACCACATAGGAGGTGACCCCAGGCCTATATGTACCTTTGTAGGCAGCTACCTGAAGCGATCGAAATATAGCTTTTGAATCTGTTCCATGCACGTCTAAAGTTTGCTGCGTTGTATAATAATTTGTTTGGCCAGGAGCACCACCGTATATTACAGTGCCTTTAGGAATCACAACATCCTGATAACTATCTACACCATGATAAACCCCTGAACCTTGCCAACCTTGAGCTTCTGCACTTACCGATCCCGCAGGTGTTCCTTGTTTCGCAATGAGATTTCTTTGATAAACTTCAGCTGCATCAGTAGTGCTATTAAACTGTCCCTTAGTGTTTTTCTGAAAGGTATTCCAACTATTTTCCTTACACGTCAACCCCAACGGATCAATCCACCCCGTTGGATTCGGCGCATACTGATAACCATTCACCCCACCCAACAACCCAATAGGATCTTGCGTGGTAAATTGCCCGACACTCGGATCATAGTATCTATGGCGGTTGTAATGCAGGCCGGTTTCTTCGTCGAAATATTGGCCTTGGAAGCGTAAATTATTTTCGACTTCTTCGACATCTTTTAAAGCGAGATTGCCATAGGTTTTGTAGCGCGCTTTCCAAACGATATTGCCTTGGTGGTTGGTTAGTTCGCGTGGGGTGCCGAGGTGGTCCAGATGGTAATGATATATTTCGCCGTCTTGCACCATGGCGACGGGTTTGAAACTTTCGGGCTCGTAGACGTAACTTTTTTTAATGTTGTTGCGTTGTTCTGTAGCGAGTTGATCGCCCGCCCAACAATAATTTGTAGTGCCGAAGTTATCCTGTTTGCGAATACGGCGCCCAATGGGATCGTAGCTGTATTCTGTCGTTTGGTTTTCTTTACTGACTTTAATTAATTGATTGTTAAAATTATATTCAAACGTGGTTGTAAGCTTGCCGCCTTTGCCGCGAGTTTCGCGAATTAAATTTCCGCGTGCGTCGTATTCAAATTTGCGATCACCTTGTAAGGTAAGGCGATTACCGCGCGTGGTTTTGCCTGCGGCATTTTTTTGTTGGCCAAGTAAATTTCCGGCGGGGTCGAAAATAAAATTTTCTTCCAGGTCGCCTTCGGTGCGCTTTAGTCTGTCCACCATGTCGTACACATAGCGCACTTCCCATGTGTCACTTTTCCCAATGCCGTCTTTCCCGACGCCGTCTTTAAATGTACTGAGATTCCCGAATTGATCGTATTGATATTCACGATTGATAACGCTGGTTTTTTGTTGGCGATTTTCTGTTTGTTGTTTTACCAAGCGGCCCATAGGATCGTAATCGCTATGCGTAATTAATTCGCCTTGTTGGCGATGTTGCTCTAGGCCAAACGCATCGCGTTGAATAGTGGCAATGGCGTTGCCGTTAAATTCTACTTGCTGCAAACGATCCATTTTATCGTAGTGGTAATCAATTATTTGTTTGCCTGGCAAGTGTAATTTTTTCAGCTGGCCAGACGCGGTGCGTTGGTAGTGAATATCCACCATGCTTTCACTAATGCGTTGGCGTTGGGCGTTCAGATCGCTGTGATGTTCTTTAATTAAGCGGCCCATGCGATCGTATTGAAACGCGAGGTATTGTTGGCTGTTGTAGGTTTCTTTTAAACGGCCAACCGGGTCGTACATGTAACGCGTTTTTTCGCTGGCTGTGCCATCTGCGTCCGCCATGGCGCGGCTGATTTTACTCAGCATTCGCCCTAAAGGATCGCGCTCGAATTCGGTAACAATTTCGCCCGCATCCAAATGCTTAATTAAATATCCGGCCTGATTGTATTTGTAATGTTGTGTGCGACCATCAAAACCAATTTCTTTTATTAACCGCTCATTGCCGTCGTAAATAAATGCGTAATCTTCGCCATTTTCGTTGGTAAGACGAATCAAGTTGCGCTCGGTATCGTATTCGTACGCAAGGCTATTGCCTTCAGGATCGGTGCGACGAATGACCTGACTTAGGCCATCGTATTGATAATGGGTAACGCGGCCACGCCTGTCACTCATGCGTTCGATTTGGCCGTTGGCGTTGTAGGCGATATCGACGCGCTCACCGGTTGGATAAGTGATGCGCGTAAGTTCGCTACTGCCGTTGTAAAAATAATGCGTCGTGCCGCCGTGGGCACGGCTGGCCAACCACACATCCATTTGTACCAGCTGGCTCCAGGCGTTGTATTTAAAAACTTGCTTGTGGCCTTCTGGGTTTATTAACGCGATGAGTTCACCTGCATCACTCCATTGATAGCGAGTTACTTGCTTGCGTGAGTTCTCTTGCGTGGTTAATAAACCTTGAGTGTTGTAACGGTAATGGGTCACTTGGCCGTCTGGCGCGGTGAGGGTTTCCAGCAGGCCGCGATTGTTGTAAGTGCGCTGCCAGTGGGCACCGTCTTTGTCGGTGGACGAGGCTAATTTATCCTGAAAATAATAGTGAACCTGGCGCTGGTCGAGTGCGTCAATAACGCCAATCAGGCGGTTAGCCGCATCGTAAGAATAGCGGGTGGTATTGCCTGCGGGATCGATGTAGCTGGTACGCAAACCATTTTCGTAGGTGTACTGGTGAATGCCGCCTTCAGTATCGGTTTCTTGCGTGATTAAACCAAACTCGTTGTAAATATATTCTTTGGTAAAACCGCGGCTGTCGGTGGATGTAGTGCGATTGTTTTGGGTATCCCATGCGAAGCGATAATCGTAAATGCCCTTATCGCCCCAGGTGTGCACACAACGTGCGCCTGCTGATTCGCCATCCCATTCGTAGTAATAACTGAAGCCGGTGGCGAGCGTGCGTTGCGCAAAAAGATGGTTGTTGTAAGCATAGGTTTCGCCGCGGCCTGCGCTGTCGCGCTGCGCTATCAAATCACCTGCTTCGTTGTATTCGTATTCGGCAACCGTCAAACGTTGCGTGGACGCTTCATCTTGCAGGGATGCACGCGTAAGGCGACCGCGATTATCACGGGTAAGCACCAAGGATTTGCCCCAGTTACCAGCAATTCTGCTCAGCGCATTTTGAGCATTGTAATGCAGGGATAAGGCAAACCCTTGGGCGTCCGACCCATCGCTGACAGTGGGCGGTTTGTACCCAGGATGCTGGATATGGGTTAGACGGAAAACACCGGTTTGCCCCAAGCGCGTGAAGACTTTATGGGGCTGGCCATGCTGGCGTAACACGTAGGTTTCGTAGGCGATGGAATCGAGCGCCATTTGTTCATTGATCAACTTGCTGCGCTGGTTTATACGCGGACGCTTGAAGGTCAGCGTGCGGCCCTCATCATCACTTAACTCAACCTTTGCATGGTCTTCAAGAAGGCGCTCGCAAGCTGAGTGGGTCCAGCCGTGGCCAAGCCCAATGTCGCGATTGTGGCCGGAGCGATAGGTGCGTTTCCAGGCAAAAGGCAGTGGGCCAGGCAATGTAAAATCGGTAAGGCTGAGCAACTCCTCGCCGGACACCATACTAATAGGGCAACCATTGGTACAGGTATTCGCAACGGCTGGCGCACCTGCGGTAGCTGCATCGGCAACACTTCCGGCCTTGGCTTGACTGATAGCACCAGCTTCGCCCGCAGTTTCCGTGGCTTCAGGTTTTACCAAATGCGACTTCACATCTTCCTTGTGGTGAGCCGGCGCCTCACTTTGCCCGCTTTTAGTAGCACCTTTATTCAGCGAAGAGGTTGGCGAAATGTAGAGCTTTTTCGCCCCTAACGCATCATTAATGGTTTGTATTATTTTGTCCTGCTGAACAGGTAAAGAGATTGCCGGGAACAAGGCTTTCCAAGCATCCTGCCAGGTTAACGGCTGGATCAGCTTGGTGTCTTTCGACAGGGTAATGATTGTGGTGGAGCCTACTGGCGAATGATCAGGCTTGGTGTCGGATATTTGAAATTGCGCGCCTTTACCATCTTTAATGAGTATTTTTTTCATACTTCCCTGCTGCTTTGTGTACAGTTATTTATTTACGGTTATTTATTTACGGTTATTTATTTATGGCTATTTATTTGTGGTTAACTTTTAAGATAGCGGTGAGCCATGGTATTAACTGTGGCACATAGGGCCACCTAGGGAAGCAAGCCTATCACAGCTTGCTAGAACAAAAAACGCACAACCCTGAAATTTGCGACTACTGCGATAAATTTTACCGTTTTTTCCGTTCGCGCAGTCGCAATACCGATTCATCTTGATCTATAACAAAGTCAAACCGCCCAAGAATGTCTACCCCCAGAAGCCCATCAAAATGCTCGGTATCACCCATGGGCAATTGCGCAAGAATATGTTGCGCGAAAACCAAACCCCCAAAACTTAAATTATCCACCGTAAATAAAAAACTATCTTCGGTACCACTCGCCGTATTTAAACGAATGGGCTTGGTTGCTTTAACAATGGAGGGATATTCAGCCGTATAACTTTTCGATACGCCACTCAGAGACGCACCTGTATCCAACAGTAAACGCGCAGCATGGCCTTCAATACTAACGCTTACTAAAAATTGGTTGCCAAAACGTAGCAGGGGAATGGCTAAATCATCGGGAACGGTTTTGCCCTTTAGTTTTGCTAAAATTTCTTCCGCACGTTGTTGCGCAACCGGATCATTAGCAGCCATAAGCGCGTGATACTGCGCTTGATATTCATCTGCCAAAGTTAAATACAGGGACGCCAACATCAAATGAAGCTCGCCATCGTTTAGGCTGAAATTGAGCAATGCATTCAACTGAGCTATGAGCCAGGCAGAATCACTGTCAAACAATGCTGGTTTTTCATTGAGCATAACTAAATAATTTTTTATCTGCCGAATGGCTTGATCAATTTTTTTAGCCTCCACTTCCACTTTTAAGTAGTGAAGCCATGCGTCTATTGCCGATTTATGCTTAGCCTGTTTTTGATAAATATTTGCCAACAGAAACCAAGCCTGCGCGGAATTCATATTCGTTTCCAGGTACTCACGCAGCAAACGAATAGCTTCATCATAATTTTCACTTACTATCAATTGATGAACTCGCTCCCACGAAAAACCTTCCACATTCGGAAGCGCATTTATCACAGGGTTATCATCTTGCAGGTCACCGAGCTCTGGCAAAGATAGAACCAGAGACGACTCATTATTTATATTTTTGGCAACGAACGCATTATTCGCCGTTGCATTGGGTAGGCTCGCATTGTTTACTGTGACGGGCGCAATGGCACCGAAATAGCCACGCAAAAAGTGACGATACTCGCTCGCCATAAAACCCAAAAAGAAAAATATTAGCGCACCAACCAAAGCGTTTATTTTTGTCATCGCCCATCTAACCTTTAATATTTCCGCAATACTGTAATTGCGTCTCAAAAATTTTCACTTTAGATAAGTACTAAGTACGCGCGCACAACCTTTATGAACACTTACACTCAACAATAACACGTAAAGACTAAGCTGTATTCTCTGTGAGGAGCTCATGCAAAAACAACATTGAGAAAACTCCATGTATCCATTACCATACAGCGGCTCCTGCTCCGATTTACCTAATTTATCTCCCTATATTCATCACTATTTCAAGGAATTTTTTATGATGCTTAAATCCCTACACTCGCTTATTCGTACTTTATCATTTTTTATTAGTTTTATAGTTGTGCTTTTAGCCAGCAATGCTCAGGCGCTTACCCCAACAAGCGAATACCAACTAAAATTGTTAACGCAGGGTGGCCCCGCCAGCATTAAAAGCACCTCTGAAAGCATCTATAGAACCGGATTTGCCGAACAAGAAGTCACTGACACGCTAGCAGAAATTTTACTTCAGAATTATACCCGTAATGATCGCCAATACACCGATCCTTTAGCATGGGCAGCAAAGGCATTAGGTAGCACTCGTAACGCTCGCTATCGTAACACCTTGACAGAAGTATTAGAAAAAAGCACGGATAAGAAATTAAATAAACATGTTGCCGCATCGCTTAAATCAATACCAGAAATCGAAGCCGAACAATACACTAAAGGCACTATTAATCTTAATGCAGCACGCACGCAACACGCTGATACCAAACCAAACACAGCATCTACAGCTCCAGCCACTACTACTCACAATGGTACCAATAAAATTACATCAGCTATGCCGGGTATGAGTATGGAAGAAGTCACCGCTATTTGTGGCGCTCCCACATCCACTACCTCGCATATGACTGGTAAAGCATTTATTCCGTTTAATTTTAAAGGTAAAGGCGACGTAGTGCTGATTGCGCTGTACAAAGGACAAGGGAAAATTGTTTATACGCATCCATCACGCTACGTGTCTACATGGCAAGTTGAACAGGTTACTCTAGACCCTAATGAATCGGGTTACCCATAACAGCTAAATACTAGACTGTAGACAAGGGGACTTTAAAAAAATCCAATCGAATGAACATTGTATTTTTATGTTTTTGTTCGTGAGATTGGATTTTTAAAACCCAGGCTACAGTAAATCCAGATTAGCTATTGTTGGAAAATTTTCTAGCGCTAGAGCGTTCGCTCACGCAGCGATTATAGGCTTCTTCCAACTGGCAAAAACGCTGATATTGCGAATGAGTTGAAGGGATTATTTTTCTCACATAATGCAAGGTTTGTTTTGCTGTTTGCAACGAAACTTCATCATGCGGATCCAACTTTAAAAGTTCAACTACAGATTGCAAAAAGTTCAAACGTAAACCAATAAGCTGCGGCAACTCCACTAATGCGCTTTTAAATGCATCTACCGCTTTTGCAAAATCTTTAGCTTCATAATATGAAATGCCAATTTTATTAATTTTAGCAACAAGTGCTTTATTTTTTACACTGCACGGCTCTTCTAATAAGCTATCAATTTTTTGTAGCGCATCTTCGTTATTTGCATATTCTTTTAATAACTCTGCGGTAATTCGGTTGGCCTCAGCAAAATCACCCTGTCCACGAACAGCATTTACCCACTCTATTTTTGTCGGCAGCGACAATGAGCTATATTTTCTGTAAATCATTTTTTCAACAAAAGCCATTGCGTCTCTACTTTTTTTATCGTCTCCAACAGTATTCTGCAACTGCGCTTCCAATAAACTTGAAACGACTTTGTTATCCGTACTTTTACCAAAAACTAAAGTCAGCTTATCCACCGTCATTAATGCTGTACGCAACATTGGCTTAGCTAAATCTTTATCAATTTTTCCTAAAAGAATAGTCGTGCGCGCGAAATTTTTATGCACATCCACATTATTGTGGCAGGAGTGTTCTCCCAGCAGAACTGCATTATGAAATGCTTCACCCGCAACCAATACATCATTATTTTTTAAAGCAATATGGCCTAACGCTTGCTGACGCAATATGGACAGCGGAGATATTTCCAAGGCTTGCTGTAACGTTTCTTGTTGGGCCCTAGGGTCATTAAGCTCACTATAAACTTCCACTAATACATCATAGGCTTTTAAATACATCGGGCTAAATTCAATAATATCTTTCAACCATTTCTCTGCGCCTGCTAAGTCACCTTGTGCTTTTCTTATTTTTGCCATGCCCAGCATTGCCCAATCCAATTGGCGTATATCCAATATTTCGCTAAATAATTGCTCTGCGTCACTATATCGTTCATTTGCCAGCAATAAGCGCCCCAACAATTTCTGACAATGATTACCATATCGTTTTCCACCACCAATTTCGCGACGACATAATTCTATTGCTGCATCTATATTTAAACCTTTTAACGCTTGATAAATAGGCTCCAACGCTACTCGCTGTGCGAGCAAACGGCTTAAACGTTGCTCCAAAACTTGCGGGGTGATGGGCTTGGTAAGATAGTCATCGGGCTCATAATCGAAAGCCGCCATAATAATATTTTTATTGGTTTCGGCAGAAATCAATACGAACATAGTGTCGTTATTGCAATTAGGGGTATGGCGTAACGTTTCCAGCACTTGCTGACCCGACTTCCCTTGCCCCAGTACTTGATCGCATAAAATAATATCGTAAGTTTTAGTGCTGCAAAGACGTAAAGCTACACGGTCCGAAGCAGCAACTTCAATATTAATTACCCCAAGCGCTAATAACATATCCGTGAGCATGCTTCGAAAAGTATCGAAGTCATCCACAATTAAAACCTGCATTTTCTCAAAACGAACATCAGGCATACGCTATGTTTCCCTTTTTTATAAACGGCTAGCAGTGGAAGAAAAGCTGGGGGCCCACATAATTAATGGCTATACCATACCCCTATGGTGATCACGGTCTTTGCTAAGAGAATAGCTCAAACTTACATAAACAGATTTTTATAGAAGAAGTTTTTGCCCGCACACTTCATTCTGGCCCTTCCACTTTAAGAGGATGCTCACTATAAAATGCTACCCAGCAAGTGCAAACTGGCCCGCCCTTGGCTGGGGCGTTATGTTGGCCTTTAAAGCTGCCAATGTATTCGTTATTGATCCTCTCAAAAACAAACTCAGTTAATGGACTTTGTAATCCGGCAGGGTGAAAGCAGTCACACTCTTCTTTTGTTTGTAACCTTTCTGTCATAATGCCGCCACTTTCAACTTGGTGGATTTCGTTATGTTAGATATGTTCACAGGCCTTAGTTTTGCTCTTGGCACCGGATTATTTTTTGCATTATTTTTTGTTCTAGCCTACGAATTCATTAATGGTTTTCATGACACAGCCAACGCTGTAGCCACAGTTATTCACACCAAAGCCATGCCACCAAACATGGCCGTTGTAGCCTCGGGGATATTTAACTTCCTGGGCGTAATTTTAGGTGGATTAGGTGTGGCTTACGCTATTGTGCATTTGCTGCCGGTTGATTTGCTGCTTAACATCTCATCCGCACACGGTATGGTCATGGTGTTTTCGTTGCTAACAGCGGCAATACTTTGGAATTGGGGCACCTGGTATCTCGCCATACCCGCATCTAGTTCACACACATTGATTGGTTCGCTACTGGGCGTATGTTTTGCCAATGCTCTTATCACTAACATTCCAATCAGTGAAGGCGTAAATATTAAGAAAGCAACGGACATCATTCTTTCCTTGCTGATCTCACCCACTATCGGCTTTGTGGCTGCAGCCTTATTGTTATTAATCCTGAAGCGTTTTTTTACTGGTCCTAAAATTCACAAAACGCCACAAGAACGCGAAGCAATGGATGGTAAAAAACATCCGCCTTTCTGGGCCAGGGTTACGCTTATTGCGTCCGCTATGGGATTAAGCTTTGTACACGGCTCCAATGATGGGCAAAAAGGCATTGGCTTAATTATGTTGGTATTAATTGGCTTAACTCCCGCACAATTTGTGCTTAACCTGAACAGCTCCACCTATCAAATAGAACATACACGTGACTCCGCACTGCACTTACAAAGTCTCTACCATCAAAACCACGCCAAACTTGCCAAAATGCTCAATCTGGATAGCGATATATCAGGTGTTCTACCACCCATGTTCAAGTGCAAAACTAACGAAACCATGCTCGCTATTAATACCTTGGATATACAACTTAAAAATGTAAACCGCTATACCGATCTAGACCAAAACCAGCGCCGCGACATTCGCCGTCTATTACTATGTATCGATGACAGCGCAAAAAAAGTTGCTAAAAGAGATGACATATCCGCGCAAGACAAAAGCGATATCAAGCGTTTGCGCAAAGATCTCACCGCGACCACAGAATATGCTCCAATGTGGGTAATCATTGCGGTTGCACTGGCGCTAGGCTTAGGGACGATGATGGGTTGGCGGCGCATAGTCACAACCGTAGGCGAAAAAATAGGTAAAACCGGGATGACTTATTCTCAAGGTATGGCTGCGCAAGTTACTGCAGCCACCGCTATCGGCATCGCGAGCCTAACGGGTATGCCAGTATCAACCACACACGTGCTTTCGTCTGCTGTAGCAGGCACCATGGTTGCTAATCGCTCTGGGTTACAGCTCAGCACCATCTCAAATATTCTTATGGCGTGGGTACTAACCCTGCCAGTCACTATCTTACTTTCGGGCGGATTATTTTGGCTAGGGAGCCGTTTTATTAGTTAGTCTTTTATAATGAAAACTTTTATCTAAAACGAAAAAACCGAGCACTCAAGCTCGGTTTTTTTATATCACAAACAAAATTAGAGCAATGATCTGCACAACCTAGCTGCCACTTGGCGCATCATCAATAGGCTCGTCAGAATTATCACCAGATACATCTGCACGATATTTAAGTTGCAAGCCTTTTAAGAAATTACGCAAAATTTGCGATTGGCAATTGCGATAATTCTTATGATCAGACTTACGGAAAAACGCGCTCAGCTCATGCTTGCTTACCGGAAAACCTGCCAGCTCCATGGTTTCAATAATATCGTCATCTTTAAAGTCAAACGCAATTTTTAATTTTCTAAAAATCATATTGTTATTTAAAAAATTTTCCGCTTCGGGTTGTGCCCCGTCTTTTTTACCACGCTTTTTGCTAATCAAACCATTCAAAAAAATCGCCAGCTGATTATCACTTAACTCTTGGTAGTCCGGCTTATCATCCTGCTTCAACCAAGCACTCACTTGCTCGCGCGTTACTGCGCAATCAGCAAGACCGAAAATTGCAATCATGGTTGAATCATTAAAATTAAAAATAAAACGAACACGGCGAAAAATATCGTTATTGGTCACAAGGGTTATCCTGAAGTAGATAAAGGGGATTTTTAAATAGGTGTAACATATCTTTGAGTAATTACTAATGAGCTCGAACCAAAGAATACTGTTCAATTCAAAACTCGCCGTAAATACGTCCGCGTAGGCTCGAATCGGCACCCATTCCTCATACGGTTTTGAATCAATCAGTATTCTTTATTTGTGAGCTGTTAGTATAACGCAACGTCAACGCGTTAACATATCAAACACTATACGAGCAAAGTTTTTCGCAATCTGTGGATTCGCTAAATATTGTAGCTTTAAATTGTCTTTAACATCGCTACTGTCTAACACTGCATCATCCATTGCTTTAAGAAAGTCACCGAGCATGGCTTGTTCGGGCGAGTTGTTTTCAATTTGATTCATCACGGCAATGTTTTCCGCAATTTTATCGCGTACTGCCGCTGCGTAATTAATCAAATCGTTATCACTCAAACCATCAGTGATAAATAACTCATTCAAACGTGTCAATATCTGCGACAAAAATTCTTCTTTTTTATCCTTGGCTTTAGCGCTGCCGAGATCATTACTAGGCTCCAATTGGTAATCTCTCACATTTTCTTTTAATTGGATGTCCTGCTGACGGATTTTTGATAAGCGGTAATGGCTCATCACCACATTATCTAATTCAACATCATCTTCTTCGATAATGCGTTCGCGCAATAATGGCCGTAAGTGACGCGCGAATAAGCTAAGCTTTTCTAAGTTGGCATCATCGTAATCAACAATTTGTGACATGAATTCATAAAAGCGGGTAAAACTACCTAAATCTTTCTTAAAAATTTCCAAGCGATCTTTTTCTTGCTTACACTCTTTAAAGCTATTTTCAGCATTGGCCATTAATACTGCATCGCCCGTTTTTTGGGTACGTTCAAACATCATTTTAGCGTGTAGGTAGGCATCCACCGCCAATTTATAACGGCCTTGCCAGCGTTGCACGGCGGGTTTACAGATACTACTGATGGCTGCGTTGTTTTTATTTTTGGCGTAGAAGGCGACACAGAATTGTTCAATTTCGATGCTTAAAAAAATTCCTGAAGCACGTAACTTTTCTTCTAGCTCAAATACTAAATCTGGATTGGATACATCCATTAACTCAGCGGTTTGATAATAAGGCTGGAACGCGCTCAAGATATCTTCCGGCGCGTTTACAAAATCCAGCACAAAGGTACCACATTCTTTCTTGCCAGGATAAATACGGTTTAGGCGTGACAATGTTTGCACGCATTCGACACCACCTAAGGGTTTATCCACATACATAGCGCACAGCTTAGGTTGATCAAAACCAGTTTGAAATTTATTAGCTACCAGCATGATTTGGTAGTCATTGGTGTCAAAGGCTTTGCGCATATCGCGGCCTTTGAGATTGGGGTTCATATTTCTTTCAGTAAACTTTTCACCAAGCAAAGCACCGCAATCAGGGTCACTGTCGTTAAACTCAATCTCACCAGAAAACGCCACCATGGCACGAATCGTCGAATATTTATTCTCTGCCACATATTTATCAAACGCTAATTTATAACGCACTACCTCTTTGCGCGAGCTAGTGACCACCATCGCTTTTGCTTGGCCACTCAACATGCCCATTACATTGTCTTTAAAATGCTCAATAATGACTTTTACTTTTTGCGCAATATTATAATCGTGCAAACGCACCCATTGGTTTAATTTTATTTTGGCTTTTTTGCTATCCACTTCTTTATCAGCTGCCCGGATTTTTTGCGCGAGTTGATAAGCCACTTTATAGTTGGTGTAATTTTTCAAGACATCCAGAATAAAACCTTCCTCAATGGCTTGGCGCATTGAGTACACATGAAAGGCAATAGGAAGATTGGTTTTTGCTGCAGGCAATTCCGGGTTTGGCAAGCGCCCAAATAGCTCCAATGTTTTAGCTTTAGGTGTAGCGGTAAACGCGTAATAATTTACATTACTGCTATTGCGGCGCGCGGCAACCACATTATTTAAACGATCTTCTGCAGATAATTCCACATCCTCATCTTTTTGTTCAACCATCAACACTTCTTTTAATTTACTCGCGGTAGATCCGGTTTGCGATGAATGCGCCTCATCGGCAATTACCGCGTAACAGCGTTCTTTTAAGCTGGCGCTGTTTGCAATAGCATCAAGTACAAATGGAAAAGTTTGAATCGTAACAATAATAATCGGTTGCGATGTTTCAAGTGCGGCGGCCAGCTTTTCTGATTTTGATCCATCGCCTTCTTTATTATTAATGCGGCCAACCACGCCATCCGCATGTTCAAATTGATAAATAGTATCTTGCAGTTGATCATCCAATACGGTGCGATCAGTAACGACAATCACCGAGTGAAACTGCTTATTCCCCTGAGCATCGAACAAGGTAGAAAGCTGATGCGCTACCCAGGCAATAGAATTGGATTTACCTGAGCCCGCACTGTGCTGAATTAAATATTTATGGCCAGTGCCTTCACTTTTAGCAGCGCTGATCAATTGGTTAACGACATCCCACTGGTGATAACGCGGAAAAATTAAACTTTCTCTTTTAACTTTTAAACCATCTCCATCTTCCTTTTCTTCAATATGAAGATGCACAAACCGGGCAAGAATATTCAGTAAGTTTTCTGGCGCCAATACCTCGTTCCATAAATAGTCTGTAGCGTAGGCCTCCGCATTTGCAGGAGCATCATTACCAGCACCACCGCCCTCGGCACCTTTGTTAAACGGCAAAAAATAAGTGTCGTCCCCAGCCAGCTTGGTAGTCATATAAATTTCATACTGACTCACGGCAAAATGCACTAATGCGCCGCGCTTAAAAGTTAATAATGGCTCTGCTTTTTTCGTGATGGAGTCTTTAGGCAAACGTGTTTTTTTATATTGTTTAATTGCACTATGCACGGCTTGTTTGAATTCTGATTTTAATTCCAGCGTTGCCACTGGCAAACCATTAATAAACAACACTAGATCAATACGCAATGCTTTGGCTTTGCTGCCAGCTTCGGTTAAATGCTCAGCAGTCGCATAAGGGCTGTAAACCAACTCCTCCACAATGCGTAAACGATTTTGCTGATAACGCGCTAAAGTTGCGGGGTTTAAATCGTGCTCCGGTTTAAATTGGCACAAACTAAAACGCGCATTGCGAATTTTTAAACCGTGGCGCAATACACCGAGTGTGCCGTAAGTGCGCAGCTCTTTATCCATGGCATTGGTGTCTGCTTTATTGAGTTGCGTTACTAAATGCTCAATAAAGTTTTTTTCTGGGTCGATAGGAAATATTTTGCAAAATTTCTCCCATTCCTGCGGCTGCGTTTCTTTTACAAAAGTGAGCACATCGAGCTGGTAAAGCGCATGCACACGTTGATAATGTTCAGGCGAACCCAGCAACCAACCCTGCGCTAACATTTGTTGAATAATATCGTTTTGAAATGCACGTTCAGCGGCTTGGTCTGCCATAACAGTTTCCTTTTTCTATTGTTTACTTTTTAGATGTCATGGTGTGAGATTTGGAAAATACCAAGGCTCTGCATGCTCAGGAATTTCCCAGCGCAAAGGTGATTTGCTGCTGGTTTCACTTAATAACCCCTCGCTTTTTAATTGGCTTAATACACGCCGTGCACTGCGCTCTGGCATTGCGCATAACTCCAACGCTTGTGCGCGATCAATTTCGCCCTGCTGAAATGCCGTGTATAAAATTACACTCGCGGTTGCTTTTAAGGGCGCACTTATGCCCGCTACGCGATCATCGTTACGAGCTACGACATAGGCTTCAATGCGTTGTCGCACTTTTGCCAGGTCAAGCAACTCACTGATATAGGTCACTTGATCAATAGCGGTGTCCTGCATGTATTCGCAAAAACTGACTAGCCCTTTTTCAGTGAGATTTCCACGGCCATCATAGTCGCCCTGACGGGGTGCATCCGCATTGGCCAACAGGCGTTTGTATTGGCTTGATGATCTTGCCAAGCCTCGACTTAAACACCATGCGCCATAGCTTTCTAAACCCATAGCTTTTAATGCGGTATCTGTTAGCAACCGCCCTACTCGTCCGTTGCCATCCATAAACGGGTGAATCCATGCGAAACGGTGGTGTGCAGCCATAATTGCAATAATTTTACGGTCACCGCTAAATTTTTTAGGATGATAGGTTTCGCAAAACCGCGCCATTAAATTCGCAAGATCGTTTGCCTCTGGCGGAATATGTTGCCCAACAATTACAGCGCGCGACCGTAACTCACCTGGAACTACCTTATCGACTAGCTCACCATGCTCATCTTTAATCAGCCATAGAGTTTCAGGAATACGCTGATAAAACTCTTTATGTAATCGGCAAATAAATTCCACCGTGAACAGAGTATCCAAGCCCGGCCTTTGCTCAATCAACCATTCCTGCACCTGCATATGCGCCAAAGACTCTTGCTGCAAATCACGCTTAGCGGGGTCACCACTGTAGTTACCGCGTTGCGCTGCACGAATTTCATGTGGGCGGGTTGAATTACCTTCAATCAGGTTGGAATAGTAAGAGTTAATTGCCGCCATATGCTGTTCAAGGCGAACTAATGTTAAGGGCGCAAGCTGGCCTGTTAATTTAGCGGATTGGCTAATAAGGGTTATAGCTTTATCCGGCAATTGGGATTGCTCCAACGTTTTATCGCTGGGGATAAAGGGGACAATATCCAGAATTGAAGTGGCCATAGCCGAGCTCGCACAAAAGAAATATATTGGCCGCTTTGTTGGCCGGGTGATAATCGTTACATACCACAGATAATAAAGGATATTTTAATAAATTGAATATATTTTTATAATTTATTTGGCCGGATTATTGGCCGGTTTATTATGGTCATATCCAATCTCCCTAATTCAACCCAACTTCGCGACTAACTCGAGAATAACATTCAAGTATTCTTGGCCTAACTATTCAGGTAGCTCTGCTCTATAAGTGACTGAGCTTTATCAATATCTGCACTGGTACGAATGGTGATTTCAAAGTTGCCCGTACCCCAATGGCCAATATTTGTTACGTCGCGAGTAAAATTGTCATTGGCGGCGAGATTGCCAGGTAATTTTAAATAAATTTGTAAGCGTGAATCGGTTTTATGGGGAGCAACAACAACCGAGGCAAAGTTTTTAATCCGTTTAAATGCAGTATAGAGTTTTAAATCTTTACGCTGCACCTCATCACCAAGGCTTACGATGTAATCACAGAGCAATCCATACACCACTCGCAATTCTTCAGGTGCTTCGGCCAGGCGTTGTTCGTGGGTTTTATCCTTGCCTTGCCTGGACGGACCACCTTCCTCAGCAATTTCCGATTTAATTACTGCGATTTTTCTGGACTCAGATGCACTTATGGTTTTTGCATTCACGAGTTCCAACAATAATAAATCATTGCCAAAATAACGATAACGCATCAGCTCAATATTGCGATTAATTTGCTGTACGGCATGTTCGTCGTACTTATTAAAATCAGAAGCGATACAAATCAAACGCGTGCCACCACATTCAATATTTTTTGCAGTTTCCGCATTTATTTTTTCTTGTACCAATAACTGAAACTCAGCTTGATGATCCATTAACCAATCCAAATAAAACAAGCCTTGGTTAATTACATTTTCATTGCTGCTGCGTTTGTATTCGATAATCACCGGACATCCATTTTCATCCAACCCAAGAGAATCAATACGGCCACTATGGGTTTTGCCGGCAGTGTGTTC
>JANPKH010000015.1:0-6057 GCA_031425935.1 Gammaproteobacteria bacterium
ATCAAAAAAATCACCTAAAATATACAGCGCTTCCAGGTCATTATTTTGCTCATGCAAAAATTGAAAAAACGCCCGCGTAATGTGCGGGCGTGATTCATGTAGGTGCAGATCGGAGATAAATAACGTGTACATGTTGGTTAAGCAACAGTAACGTTTTGGATAATAATTGCTTCTTTAGGCACATCCTGGTGATGACCTTTACTGCCCGTTTTTACAGTTTTAATTTTGTTCACAACATCCATGCCCTCGATCACCTTGCCAAAAACGCAATAGCCCCAACCTTGTGCAGTTTTGGCGGTGTGATTTAAAAAACTGTTGTCTTTTACATTGATAAAGAATTGCCCGGTAGCGCTGTGTGGATCGCTCGTGCGCGCCATAGCAAGGGTGCCTTCTACATTTTTTAAGCCATTGTCAGCTTCGTTTTGAATTTGGTCGCGGGTTTTTTTCTGCTCCATATCTTCAGTCATGCCGCCGCCCTGAACCATAAAGCCGTCAATCACGCGATGGAAGATGGTGCTGTTATAAAAGCCTTCTTCTGCATATTGTTTAAAATTGGCAGCAGTTTTAGGTGCTTTGTCGAAATCCAGCTCGATAACAATGTCGCCATAGTTGGTATGTAAGGTAATCATGGTAAAACTCCGGTGGGCAAAAAGCGGGTATGATACGCGCTCACTGAGGGTGAAGGAACTTTCTATCTATTAAATTTTTTTATAGCGAGTGGAGTATGCAGCGCGGAAAATTTCTCACCATTGAAGGTACTGAAGGAGTCGGGAAGAGTACTAACCTGGCTTATGTACAAAACTGGCTAAGCGAACGCGGTATAGATGTAGTGGTGAGCCGTGAACCCGGCGGCACGCCTTTTGCGGAAGAGATTCGTGCGTTGTTATTGGCTAGACGTGATGAGGCTGTGGATGAGGCGGCTGAGTTGTTATTGATATTTGCCGCACGTGCGCAACATGTACAACAGGTAATTAAGCCGGCGCTGGCCCGTGGCGCCTGGGTGTTATGTGATCGTTTTACTGATGCTACTTATGCCTATCAAGGCGGCGGCCGCGGCTTGAGCGTGGCGACTATCGCGCAACTAGAGACGTTAGTTCTGGGAGAGTTGCGCCCGGATTTGACGTTCATCTTAGATATCGACGTTGAGCTTGGCTTAAACCGCGCTCGCGAACGCGGTGAATTGGATCGTTTTGAAAGCGAGACTATTGCTTTCTTTGAGCGTGTTCGCAGCGCCTATCGCGCAAGAGTACAAACAGCACCCGCACAATATGCAGTGATTAGTGCTGGGCAAGCATTGTGTGATGTACAAGCTGATTTGGATAAAGTTCTGCAACAATTTTGGTCAGGTGTTTAAGCTTTTTGGTTGTTTATATTGCGCAAGATTGATTCATAGGGAATATGCGCTAGAGTAAATAGTAGGCCAAACGTATCGCAGTAAAACTCCTGACAGGTGGTTATATGAACATTAACAAAGCATCCGGTTTTACCTTGATCGAACTCATTGCCGTTATTGTCATTTTAGGCATTCTGGCAGCCACAGCAATTCCCAAGTTTGTTGACTTAACTAACGATGCACGCAAAGCAAAGCTGGACGGTGCCATAGCGTCAATCATGTCGAGCTCATCAATGATTCACGGCAAATATTTAATAGATCCAAATGCTCCAAGTACCACTATTGAGGGTGGACTTGTGGTTACCTACGCAAATGGTTATGCCAATGCTGCTTCTATTGCGGCGGCGGCGGGGTTAACTGCCCCTGACTACGTGC
The DNA here is from genome assembly GCA_031425935.1 of Gammaproteobacteria bacterium. Lineage (GTDB taxonomy): Bacteria > Pseudomonadota > Gammaproteobacteria > Pseudomonadales > Cellvibrionaceae > Cellvibrio. The sequence continues at coordinate 1,769 of JANPKH010000015.1, forward strand.
TAACGTCTACTGCGACGTCGCTAACTGTAAGCCCTTCCGGTGCTTCAACTCCAGCTAATTGCGCTGTTGTTTACACTCAACCAGCGGCGATGGGAGATGCACCCTCCATTACCTCGATTGAAACAGGTTGCTAAAATAACGTAAGTTAAAATTTAGCAGCTAAAAAATAGTAGCCAAAAAAATAGTAGTTAAAAGTTAGTAGTTAAAATAAATAGTTCGGAAATATCTACGATAATAAAAAAGCACAAGATTTTACAATCTTGTGCTTTTTTATTGGGTTATCAATTGTGCTTTATTTAATGTCTTTAAAACGCTGCTTTACACTCTACAGCGATGTTGGCTCCCGTTATGGGATGAGTAAGTTGAATATGTTGTGCGTGTAACAGCAAGCGTGGTGCTTGAGCTTGAATTTCTGGCGGTGCATAAAGTTGATCGCCAATTATTGGGTGGCCGATGCTAAGCATATGTACGCGCAATTGATGTGTTCGGCCGCTAATAGGTTCCAACAACACATGAGTGGAATGTTTAAGCTCATCGCGCGCTAAAACTTTGTAACGAGTATGTGCCGGTTTTCCGCTTTCAAAACATACTTTTTGCAGCGGGCGGTTTGGCCAATCGCAAATTAAAGGCAGCTGTACTTCACCTTCATCCTGTGCCACTAAGCCTGTAACTACTGCGACATAATGTTTATGTATTCCGCGCGTTTCGAATTGTTTGGTAAGTAAACGCAGGCACATATAATTTAAGGGAAACATTACGATGCCAGAGGTGCCTTGATCTAAGCGATGGACCACACGTGCATTGGGATTAAATTTAAGTGCACGGTTGATCATACAATCTTGTTTTGCCGGCCCTTTGCCCGGTACAGTCAATAAACCCGCGGGTTTATTGACAATGAGTAAATCATCGTCGAGATATAGAATATCCGGTGTCGCGGCCGGTGGGGCGTACTCAAGCTCAGTCATGAAAATCCAATGTATATAAAATGGATGGCGATTATCGCAAATCCGCACCGTGATTGGTAATGGGTGCTTTTTAACGGAAAGATAAAGCTTAAGAAAAAGATAGGGCTTAAGCGAAAGATATGGCGGTCTCTAGGTGGTGGTTTCCCTTTGGTAAATAAATTGATTTATGGTGCTTACAATATTTTCTTTTTTCTTTTCTATCGCATTATATTTTTTATGGAAGAAATAAAATAGCTGCTCTTTTAATTGTTCGAGATTTTCTTCATTTTTAATATCGTAAGATAGTTGATCTTTTATATTTAAATAAAGCTTTTTATTGCTGTTTTCCACGAATTCAGCAAAACATAGGTCCGGGTTTGGCAGTTGCTCAAAAAATTTATTCATCCGTTTTTGTGTTTTTAGGATATTCCATTTTAATTCATCGCTTTGTTTTTTAAGGTCGCTATACAGCATTAACAAATCTCGAGTCGGACTTTCAAAGGCTATATTGATGTTTTGATTTTCTAGATAACGATCAAAATTATTTTCGTCAATTACACTAAAAAATAGGTTAATTAAATCGCCTTTTTCAATGTGCATGAACGTGGAGTTCCAGCGGGACTCTGGCCTTGAATGATACAAGTGATAGCAGTCTAAATTTGTTGTTGAATAGGAGATGGATTTGTCGCCAAATTTTTTTATTATTTTATTTAATATCTCAACATCATCTCCGCCCCAGGTAGACAGATTTTCATTATATCCATTAACCGCGTCAAAGCATCTGCGATTAAAAATTTGTATTCCGCCAGGGTGTTCACTAGCTGTTTCATTGATTTCGTGCGCCATTTTGGCAAAAATATTTTCTCTTAATGTATTTTCAAAATCAGGTATTGAGTTTGAAGTAAAAAATAAATTAGTTTGCTTAAGGTTTAATGGGAAGAATTGTCTAAAAGGATATACAAGAATTTTTCCTTCATTAGCTATTTGATGAATGCTGGCTTCCATCGCTACTTTCTGAACAATGCAGTCAGAATCGTAAAAGCATAATATATTAGTGGATGCCAATCTTGCCCCAATATTACAATAAAGGCATTTGCTGAACTCTTGGTCAACCAGGTAATAATTGATGTTTTTGTTAAATTCGAAAAAGCTAATTGCGTAGGGGTTGGATGAGTGCCCAACAATTATAATTTCCTGGTCTGGGAAATTATCCGTTAGGTGATGGATAACTTTCTCAAAATTTATTTTTCGATATTCACTCTCAATTTTCAACGGTATAATAATTGAAAATTTTTTAATACTATTTGTGGGCATTATAGTTTTGGCTCCTGAATTGTCCGCGCTAATATAATTTCATGTAAAAATTATATTTTTAATTTTCCATTTATCATTATGCAATCAAATTCAATTGTACAAAGAGTTGACTCTTCATGTGCTAAAGGGAAGATGCCTGCCATTTTAAATCCTGATTTTTCATAGAACGAGATGCATTCCGTCATGTGTGGCATGTTTTCATAAATTGGAATTGAAGATAACTCGGTTTGAAGGCCGATAATGTGTTCTGATAATTTCCCCAGCCCTTTAAAAACATTTAGATCATAACCCTGAGTGTCTATTTTTAAAAAAATGCGGGATGTCTTTGGGTTAATATTGTTTTCTTCAAAGATTTCATCTAAGCGACGAACGGTAACTTCTTCGCTGTGGTTTCCTATGGAGTTCTGGCCAAATTGATTTTCACACCAGGTATTTGATTTTAAGAATGAAGTGAATTCAGACCATTCGGAAACGTTGATATTCTTTGTTTCATTCTGCTCTCCTAGCGCTATACGATGCACTTCCCAATTTGAATCTGCTTTGGCAATTTGGCTGATTTTGTTGTAAGCGCTTAATATTGGCTCAAAAGAAATTATTTTTCCGGTATAGTTGATTTGCCTTAATTCAGTGCCAAACTGGCCTCTGTTTGCACCAACGTCGATAACGATATCAATTTCATAATGTTCCAGAATTCTTTTTAGCCGTGATACTTTTAGTTTTTCGTAGATTCTGTTTGTGGTCATTACTTCAATTTGATTATCTGCTAATAAATGCAAGTTTTCTGCTTGAAGCATTGCTAATTCATTGTCGACTCTGTTATGAATAATAGCCAAAAGTTTGTTATATCTGTCTTGGTGTTCGAGCCTATTTAGCTCATCTAGCATATAAAAACTTTTCATTTCATGATTCATAATTGATCCGTCGTTTTATATAGGCATTAGGGTGCGAAATCTATCATAACTTTTTTCCAAATAGAAGGAACTTGTTCTGAAAAGCCATGATTGATTCATGCGCTATGATTTGTTGTATTAATCGGTTTGGCCCGGTTGCCGGCATACATTATGGCTGTGAATTTTGGTTATAAGTGTTGTTTTGAATAGATAGGTATTAGTTAGGGGGGCTTTAAAATTCTTGCGCAAACATGAGAAACCGTTTTTAATGTCAAAATAGTTCTTAGTTGTGATTAGCTATAGTGTTACGATTCTGATTTTATGTGTGATTGTTTGAAGTATCGTTGATTAATTGAAGGGGATGTATGAAAAAAGTTAACCTTGGGTGTGGAAGTAATAGGCTTGAAGGATGGGAAAACTACGATCTGGAATTGGACTTTTCTCAGCCGCTGCCATTTGAAAATGGCAGCGTTAAATTTATTTTTATGGAACATGCGTTAGAACATATTGACTCACGTAATGTGTTTTCTTTTTTAAAAGAGGTTACAAGGGTTCTTAAAAAAGATGGTGTCATTAGAATTGTTGTTCCTTCTATTGCAAAAATAGTCGCTAATATTCATACCCCCTCATTTAAGGTTTATTCATCGTTTATTGGTAACCCGGATAGAGGCTGGGGTGGGGATTCTTCATTGCAAGGTGTGGTGGAGGCCGCTATAACGCAGCATGGCCATATGACTATGTTCTCGGAAGATCTTTTACTCGCGCTTTGTAAATCTGTTGGTCTTGATTCTAAATTAGTAAACCTTTATGAATCAGAATACGAAGAGTTAAGAAATTTGGAAGGGCATTGGACAGTTGTTACCAAAGAAGTTAACGATTACGAAAGCATTTGCGTAGAGGCTCGAAAAATTTCATAACAAGTGAAATTATTTTTATTGGTTTCTGCGGATAATTAAATCGGTTTCAATTTTTTTCATTAAATCCTCATCGAGTTTGTAAAGCAGAACTATACCTGCGGCTACAAAGCCGCAGACTCCTGGAATAATGCTCATTAACAGACGGATGCCATCGAGTGTTTCGGCATTTTGTACCGTGTTAGCGAGATAGCCGAAGTATCCAAGTAGCCAGCCACTGGCTGCGC
>JANPKH010000016.1:0-7061 GCA_031425935.1 Gammaproteobacteria bacterium
ATTGATAAATGCAATCGTATAGTTTTTCTGCCAGCTCATCCCAACCACCACAGCTTTAGGTTAAGCTTGCTACCATGGAACTTGGAGGTAGCATATGGTGCGCACATTTGCCGATAAAACATTCACCGAAACTGCACAAACACCTAACGCCTTAGGCGATGGGATTTTACCTCTGGTTATCAGTGGTATTTGCCAGCTGACGCCGCGCATTAGGGCATATGAATTACGTGACCCCGAAGGGCGTGATTTGCCGATAATTTCTGCAGGTGCACACCTACAGCTTCCAGTGTTCATGAACAATGGAAAGATAGAACTGCGCCACTATGCAATTTGCTCAAATCCATCACGTTGCGACGCGTATGAAATTGCAGTGCTACAGGAAGAAGCAGTACCACAGGAAGAAAAAGAAGGGCGAGGTGGCTCTAGAGCAATTCGCGATAATTATCATGTAGGATTAAAACTTAATTGCGATCCGCCAAGCAATCATTTTCAATTACATGCGGATAGCAGCCCCGCTATTTTGATTGCCGGTGGCATTGGCATTGCGCCCATCAAACCTATGGCGGAAATTCTGGCCTTACGCGGTCGTCGTTTTCAATTACATTATGCCGGCCGCAGTTTAAACGAAATGGCTTTTAGTGATATCTTAGCGCACGAATTTTCCAAATATTTTTTTTCGTATCCAGCAGATGAAAATAAACGCATGAACATAACGCATTTGCTTTCTGATGCATCGCACAATGCGTTATTTTATGTATGCGGGCCCCAAAAATTAATGGATGAAGTCTATAACTCTGCAACCTTATTAGGTATTGCTAAAGATCGGATTCAAAGCGAACAATTTAGCGTGGCACAAAGTACCAACGACAAACCAATTATTGTAGAGCTGGCGCGCTCTAATAAATTAATTCGCGTCGCTGCGGATCAACCCGTTTTAGCAGCATTGCGAGACGCTGGAGTAGCAGTTAATTTCGATTGCTGCGTGGGCGATTGTGGTACATGTGCGGTGAAAATTATTTCTGGCGAAGCTGAACACCGCGACTATGTGTTAAGTGAAAAAGATCGCGCGGATGGCATGATATGTATTTGTGTTTCGCGCGCAAAGAGCGACCACATTATTTTGGACTTATAACACGCTACTTTAGATTGATAACATCAGATTTATAACATCAAAAAGGTAAAATTATGATTACATTGTATGAATTTGAATTGTCCGGCAACTGTCACAAAATACGTTTACTGTTATCATTTTTAAAACTTGATTATAAAAGCCATGTGTTAAACGGTGGCGCACGCGAACATAAAACTGCTGAATTTTTAGCACTGAATTCGTTTGGACAAACGCCTGTACTAACAGATTGCGACATTGTAATTCGCGATAGCCAAGCGATTCTCGTTTATCTTGCGCGTACTTATGGCACAGAAGAATGGTTTCCTATTAACAATACACTTGCACTCATTCAAATCACTACATGGTTTTCCGTTGCAGCGAATGAAATAACACGCGGCCCTAATGCATTGCGGTTGCACCACAAATTTGGGCGGGCTATCAATATCGATGACGCTACGCGAATTACCACGCAACTGTTAGAAGTTTTAAATATGCATTTAAGTAAACATGATTGGTTAGCAGCGGCCAAAATTACTATCGCTGATCTTGCACTTTATCCTTATCTTGCCCTTGCTCATGAAGGCCATGTTGATGTTAGCCTTTATCCTGCAGTAGACGCTTGGTTGGCACGCATAGAAGCCGTACCCGGTTATATTTCTATGCCCGGCATTCGTGTGCATAGCCCCACTGCGGCATAATTAATCGCCATTTTCATATTTTAAAAAAAGGCTCTCAAGAATAACTTGAGAGCCTTTTTGCTAACTGCAGAAATTTACGCACCCCTCGAAAAAGGCATAACTTAGGACACCTCCCGTATATTTGGCATACAAATTAGTATAAAACAAACACATATTTTAATTGAAACCGATTACATTTTGATTCATTATCAATGCTGAGCAACACACAATAAATATTCTGTTTGGGGCTCCGCAATGAATTTAATGAATTGAGAGAGTTTAAGCTGACCTAATTACTACGGATATCTGACGGCACATTCCTGTGTGCGGCCAAGTCTTAAAAATAATAGTTGTAGCGATCTTCAAAGGTTTAATCAACCTGCGCTTGAAGCTATTCAAGTAAGGATGATTGCGTTAAACAATGAACGTTACGCGCTGTTATTCCGGTTCCCGGCTTCCCTTTTTTGATTTTTTCCGCTTGCTGTTCTTTGCGTTTGCTTAACAAGTCAGAGCTTACTATTTGATTTTTATAAATAAAATAACACGAGGAAGTTCAAGATGATCAAACCCACCGGTATCACCACCAGAAAAAAAGCTCTGGTTCTCGCGATAGGCTGTGCACTTAGCAGTGCGCAAGTCTATGCGCAGGAACCGGCTGCGGTAGCGGCGCCTGACGATAACGTTATTGAGGAAGTGCTAGTGAAAGGTGTACGTGCCTCTCAAGCCAAAGCGATTGATATCAAGCGAAACGCTGCAACAGTAGTAGATTCGATTGTCGCCGAAGACATTGGTAAGCTGCCCGATACCACCATCAGCGACTCGCTACAGCGTGTAACCGGTGTGCAAATTACGCGCGAAGCGAACGAAGGTACCAGTCTCAATGTTCGCGGTATGCCCCAAGTGCTTACCACCTTAAACGGCGAACAATTCTTAAGTCCCTGGACCATTACTGGTGTTGGTGCCAACTATTCTGATGTGCCCGCCGGCTTAATCTCCGGTGCTGACGTCTACAAATCGCAATCTGCATCTTTACTGGCGGGCGGCATTTCAGGCTTGGTGGATTTGAAAACATTGAGCCCGCTTACATTGGATAAATGGCTAGTTAAGGCGCGGCTGGAAGGCTCCATGGGCGAACTTTCCGATAAGGAGACTAACAAGGACGGATCCACCAGCACACGCAGCCCAGATCATAACGTCAGCATATTTGTAGGTAATAATTTTGATGATGTGTTTGCTTTCACGGCATCAGGTTTCCATTCTTCCACCTATAACGCCAACTATTCAATGTACGAGAATGCGCGTTTGGCATTCCTTGACCAGCGTGGCGGTACACCGCGTGACCCACTCGATTTTGATGGCGATGGAGATTTAGTGAATGACTGGTATCTCACCCCTGAATCATTTGGGGCAAAAAGTAATTATATGGACCGCGAGCGCGAGGGTGGTTCTTTCACTTTTGAGTCTCAAGTAGCTGAAGGCTTTACTCTGCGTGGCGACGTGTTTTATACCAGCATGGCGCAGTATGATCGTGGAGTCAGTGTTGGTTTCAACGCTGCAACAAACCCTAATTATTATCCAGTAAATGGCGGCCCCGTACCCCGCCCTGACACCAATGACGCGTTAATAGGTTACAACGAGCAGCTATACAATGTGCTATTGCCAGGCAGCACATTCGGCAAAAGTATTGATTTTAGTTATGTAGATGCAAATGGCCAAACGCAAAATCGTACATTGCATTCGCTCCAGGTTGCGAGAGCCGATGCAGCAGATTTCCAGACGAGCTCTACCAATGAAAGCAACCGCACCGGAGCGCTCAATACAAATCTGCAATTGAAGTACACGAATGACGATAACTTCGATGCAAGTGTCCGCTATGTCTACGCAGAAGCTGAAAAACATTACCGTAAAGCCACTTTTCAACAAGGCACTCCTGCCTGGCTGTGGGTAGATGAAGATGGTATTTCAGGGAAAGATCCTTTAAATATTTACGGTGTGACCGTGGATTATTCTAAAGATGTGCCGTCGTTTGGTTTTGCAGATAATCTCTCCGATGCAAGTCTGCTGAAACAGTACCAAGGTTTTGCTGACGGTTCAGATACCAATGCAACATTGAATGTTGTGCGTGCGGATGTGAAATATTCATTTGACAATGATTTCTGGGAATCCGTAGAAGGTGGACTGCGTTGGGGTGAGCGTCAGGCGGATTACTCAAAATTTTATTACGTGACGCCAACCGCACGCTATTCCAATTGGGACGATCCTCGAGTGCCGGTTGACAAGCGTTACCGGCTCCGCAATGGCAACCAAATTTGGCAAAAATATCCTGAGTGGCGAAAGTTTGATTTCACCGAAGAGCCAACGGCCCTTATCGAAAATGGTTTGGTTGATAACGGTTTCTCTGCTGCCAATACAACCGTGTTCAGCGATTTTGGCCCTATTAAAGGATTTGAAGGCGGAGTGTCATCGCTGGATCCTGCAGAGTGGGATAACCCACTGGCATTTTTAAATAAACTGTATCCGGGAAGTAAAACTGTTGCTGATCCGGGCTACACCTATGATGTTACTGAAGAGACTAGCTCCGCATTTGTGCAAGTCAATTTCAATAATGAGGATGGGATTGCCGGCATTCCGTTCAAAGGCAATCTGGGTGCGCAATTTGTTAAAACTGATCGCACCGTGATTAAAGCGGTGGTGCCAGATGTATTGGATAAATATAACTCCATTGGTTATGACGACTGGCAAAAAATTGCTTTCGTTGCCGAAACAGAAACTATCAATCATTCGTTCAATGATGTGTTGCCCTCTGCCAATATAAATTTTTTCCCGCACGATGAAGTCGTTGTTCGTTTCGGCGCGGCCAAAACAACTTCGCGCAATGACCTGAATAATATTGGGTCAGGTTTGGTGCTTTGGTATCAGCAATGCGACAAGCTAAATGAGAACGGCGAACCGATTGAAATCCCGGTGGGTGGCGGTCAAACGCGTAATGAGTCAGTGAGTTGTGTTGGCGGCGGAAATGATGATGGTAATCCCTACATCAAGCCCTGGTATGCAAATGTCTACAACACGTCGACGGAATGGTACTTCGATGAAAATGCCATGCTCGGCTTGGGATTGTTTTTGATTGAGGTGGATACTTCAACCGAGCAAACGCAAGAGCAGCGCCATTTCACTGATGGTGATGGCATTGATCGTGACCGCACTGCAAATATCTATACAACCAGCAACGTAGGCGCATCGGATTTGTATGGTTTTGAGTTGGGTTACAAACAGCCATTCACTTTCCTGCCTGGTGAAATACTGAATTCAACCGGTATCGAATTCAACTACACCTATTCCAAAAGCAAATCCAACAATATTGATATCGAAGGTAATGCTTTGCCATTACCGTCGAATTCTGAACAGCAAACCAACTTAATTTTATGGTACGACCGCGACGGACTTAATTTGCGCCTCGCTTACAACTGGCGTAGCAAAGAATATTTGAGTCGTGTTGCATTAAATACCAATGCCGCCGCCTTAAACCTCGGCAATTGGTTGGAGCCTACGGGCTATTTAGATTTCTCTGCAAACTACACCGTGAATGATCATCTGGAGTTTAGCTTCAACGGCACTAACTTAACTGGACAAAACCGCAGAAGTTACGCGCAAGTCCAAGATCAATTCCAATCGTTATGGGTACAAGAGCGGCGTTATACCTTGGGTATGACGGTAAAACTTTAATATTTGCCACTGCTTAAAAAAAATTAATCAGTCATTAATTTGGCAAAATTATTCAAATAGATTGGAGTTTTATTATGAAAAATAAATATGGCTATATGGTGCTTTTGATAGGCGCGTTAATGTTGCAAGCCTGTGGCGGTGGTGGCGGTCTGGCTGGCAATGAAAAAGATAGTACTGATCCATTAATCCCCGAACCGGTTGTAGATGATGGCGCTGATCGTCCACGTCCATCAGACAGTACACCTTTTATTAAAGCAGATGGCTGGCTATTAAAAGACGTAGCAGGTCAGCCTATTTTTCTGCGGGGTATTAATGTTCAGTACGGTGAGAATCCTCTTGCGCGCATTAATAATATTGCTGGTGTGAGCGATGCCGGATCTAACGTGGTTCGTTTGCAATTATCGAAAACCACAAAAAAAGAAGAGCTTGAAGGAGCGTTAGTTGATATTGCAGACAGAGGCATGGTGGCATTACTGACGTTGGTGGATAGCTCTCTTACCTGTAAAGATGATGCCGATGTATTGGATAAAGTTATTAATGATTTATGGCTTGGAACCTGGTTAGAAGTAATCGCGCAAGATCGTTTTCAACCACATTTAATGATCAACCTCGCGCACCAGTGGGGGCCAGAAAATGTGTTCACAGAAAACACCGTGGGTTACGGCGACTATCTGGAAGCGCATAAACTAGCTATTCGCCAGGTCCGTAAAGCGGGCTTGAAAGTGCCGCTCGTCATTGATGCGGCAGGTTGTGGGCAGGACGTTTATTCCTTCACTGCTGGTAGAGCGAGAGAACTGAAAGCTGCTGATGAGCAAGCAAACCTCGCGCTTTCCGTTCACGGATTTGGCGAAGTTTGGAATACTGATGATCGCGTGCGCAGTGGTTTAACCAAGCTCAACGCAACCGGCATGCCGATTTTGATGAGTGGTTTTGGTGGCTCTGCTGTCGCAGGTGAAGATGATGTAAATCATCTTGGCATCATGAAAAAAGGTATTGGTGACGGCGGTTTAACAGTGGATATTCCGTGGCAATCACCTGAGGATAAAGCTGCGTATGCAATGACTTTGGCTGAGCCTGTTTATCTCACAGGTGCCAGTATTAGAGTAGATGTGTTTGTGCCCAAACAATACACTGACGATGGCAAGCTCGGCATTGTATTGTATTTGAAAGATGCTGCGGGTCATTACGCTAATACTGGTTGGACTCAAGCAAACAGTGTTGATTTTAACGCGTGGAATCGGCTCAACTTTAAATTAACCAGCACAGATTATTTAAAAGAAAATAGTGCATATGTTGAAAACGGTTTTGATTTAGGCACCGTGCAAAAAGTGGGTTTTGAAATTGTCGCCAATGGCAAACCAGCTAGCGCTGTTGCTCCTCTCGTTTTCGATAACCTGACGTTGTTCCCAGGAATTCCTCCGGTTTACACCGCCGATTTTTCAACGGGTAATCAGGAGTGGGATTTAGACTATGGTCCATTAACTGTGGGCGCCTCAGATGGTTCATTAACTATAACTCCAACAGGGTCCGGTGATGGAGCGGTAAATTTG
>JANPKH010000017.1:0-5252 GCA_031425935.1 Gammaproteobacteria bacterium
CCTTTTAGCTCGGCTAAATAGCGACTTGCAGCCGTGGCTTTTTTAAGCACGGAGCGCGTTTCAACGTGTTCCAAGTCAATCGGTGGGAGCAGGCTTATTTTATGGTTCATATTTTTTCTGCATATGTATAGAAATTAGCTAATTCTATACATGTTAATGCGGACATGTATAGAAAAACACTTTTTTTATATATATAAATCCCATGTGCATAGAAAACGCCATTTTGTATAACTTATTTGCCAGCTAAATGCCCCTCAAAAAAAGCCCGCAGAATGCGGGCTTGGTATAGATATCAATTACATTAAATCGTCACGATCTCCGTTGTGTATAGAACTTTGGTAGGTTGCCCGTTTGGCGAGCCACCGAGCGGCTCTAAACTCACGGCCAGCGCTGCGACTTTCACTTGATCTAGCAGAGCATTGCGCGGCAAGGTTAACTTACCATGTTTAGGTAACAAGCCAAGCGATACGGGTGGGCGACCATCAGCTGCAACCATCCACAATTCGTAATCTTGATTGGGCAAGGGTTGGAAGTTTTGTGTTGCCGAGACTATCAGATTTTTTTTGCCTAGCTCAATTGACCATAGAGCCTGTGCTTTTTCACCTTGCACTACCGCTATTTGAGTTTGCATACGATCTGGCGTAGGTGGCACTATCAACATCACTGCGAGCAAAATAGCCGCTGCCGATGCAACGCCGGTGAGCCATTGCCAGGTACGAACTTTTGTTTGCGGCAAACGGACAACATTGTCAGGTAGCACAGTATTATTAAAACCAAGTTGCTTTTGAATGTTTTCCCATAGCTGCGCTGGTGGTTGTACTGCTGCTATTCCCCCACCGAGACTATTTAATCGGCTTTCCCATTGCCAAAGCACATGGCGCATGCTGCGATGTTGCATTAATAACTGCTGAAAGCGCACCCGTGCTCGACCATGCAAAGTACCTAACACATACTCAGAAGCAAGCGCATTTTTACGTTCTTCAGTGAGATAATTCATGATTCAATACACCTTTTTAAACGTTCCAAACCACGACGAATCCAGGTTTTAACAGAGCCAAGCGGCGAACCCGTGTGATCGCACACCTCAGCATGGGTATAACCGCGAAAGTACGCCAATTGGATAACATGACGCTGCTGCTCTTCAAGTAAATCCATACATCGGTCAATGAGTACCCGATCGCGCTCGGCGTAGAGCTCCTTTTCTGGTGTATTTTCATCCTCCACCTCCTCTACTTCCTCACTGCTTTCACGGCGGCTCTTTGCGGCACGCAACATGTCTAACGCACGATATCGCACTATGCTGGTCATCCACGTCAGCACATTACCTTTTTCCTGTTGATATTCGCCCGCGTTGTGCCAAATGCGCACGAAGGCCTCTTGCACCGCATCTTCTGCCCAATCGCGACGCCGTAACATTTGTAAACTTATGGCGTAGAGTTTTCCAGAGGTATGCTGGTAGAGCTGCTCAAAGGCAAGCTGGTCTCCTTGTGCGGTAGCACTCAAGAGCCGTAAAGCTTGTTGGTTAGGGTCCATAAACGTCTCTTTTATTGTTGGCGAAATGTGTTTTCCCTAGAATAAGGGGTATTCAAAACCTATACGGATTGGACTTTAATATGGATTCAAATAGCCGGATTAAACATAGTTTAACGATGACACGAAGAGGCAGGCGTGGACGACTTCAAATGCGAGCAATATATTCTGGCAGAGCTTTGGGTGACCGAATTCTCAAGGTTTTGTGCCGCCCCAATTCTCCTTGCAAAATTTCTATATCGCTCTTGGGGACTTGAAAAAGTTTGCTGAACCATTTGATGATATGTTCGTTGGCTTTACCATCGACGGGTGGGGCAGTAATGCGTAATTTTAAACGGTCGCCGTGGATACCAACAATTTCATCGCTGGAGGCTTTGGGTTGCAAGTGGCACTGGAGAATTAAATCCTCCCCTTGCCACAAGTAATGCGCGGGCATCAGCAACTATTACCAATATCAGGACCAATAACCTAATACGATTTGAGGATTAAGCTCAATCAACATCGCCAAACGAATAATTAACATATCAACAATTTTTAGCCCTAATAAAATAATAATCGGTGATATATCAAGTACACCGCCCAGCGGCGGAATAACTTTGCGAATGGGAGCGCAGAGTGGATCAATAATTTGATTAGCCAGAACAATGAGTGGGTGATGGCTAAATTGCGCTAGAAAACTGCCAATAATAGTAATGATCATGCACCAGAAAAAAATGTTGGAAACAATAGAGAGCGCCCCTACAAACCCCCAAAGCACAACTAATAACGGGTTTGTAAATACATCTGTAACACCGTGCACCAGCGATAAAAGCAGAGTTGCAACTAATTGCACCAGCAAAATTAATACGATTGAAGCCATATCGATACCCAAAAAACCGGGAATGATTTTGCGCAATGGTTTTAACAACGGCATAGTAATTTTAACGATGGATTGCGATACCGGATTGTAAAAATCGGCACGCACGACTTGCAATAAAAATCGCATTATTACAATGACCAAAAATAGAGACATCAAGGTAAAAATAATCAAATGCAAAATATTGGTTAACATCAAACAACTCCGCTAAAAAAACAATTGATAAAAATTATTGACTAACCCCTAATTATTTAGCGGCTATTTATTTGCCAAGCACTTCAGACTATTGTCCAAGTAGTTCTGACAGCTCTACGGCACGGTTCGCGCAAGCCTGCATGGCGCGGCTGAACATAGCGCGAATCTCGTCATTCTCAAAGGATTTAATTGCTTGTTCGGTAGTACCTTTGGGCGACGTGACCCGTTGTCGCAGTTCTGCTATATCAACATTACTTTGTTTGGCTAAGATTGCGGCGCCCAATGCAGTTTGCAAGGTCAGCTCACGCGCACACTCCCTGGTTAAACCCTGCGCTACGCCGGCATCGATCATAGCTTCCATCACCAAAAAGAAATAGGCAGGCCCTGAACCGGAGACAGCGGTGACCGCGTTAATTAAACTCTCCTCAGGCAACCATTCCACTATTCCCACGGCCTTCAACATGGTATCGGCTAATTCTTTTTGCTCGGGGGTCACATTGATATTCGCATACAAACCGCTAGCTCCCTCACGCAGTTGTGAAGGGGTATTAGGCATACAGCGCACAATCGATTGCTCGGCGCCCAGCCAATTCAAAATACTCGTTGTGGTAATACCTGCTGCCAGTGAAATAATCAGAGGTTTATGGCCGAGTGAACCCGCCAACTCTACAGCAACTTCTTTCAGCATTTGTGGTTTGACTGCGAGTACCACTACATCCGCTGTTGCAGCAATTTGGGCATTATCAGTACTTACCGCAATGCCGAACTGCGTAGCTACTTTGTTCAGTGTTTCCAGGCGAGGGCCACTGGCACTGATATCGCAAGCGTCAACATTTTTTGCAAGCAAGCCGCCAATAATAGCTTTGGCCATATTACCGGCGCCGATAAAGGCAATTTTGGGCATTTTGAATCCTTAAGTCATAAGTGTTTTTATTGAGCTGTAATGGTTATCACAAAACTAGTTAGCCTACCTTCGCGCCCCAAAAATATCGGTGCCGACTCGCACCAAAGTTGCTCCCTCGGCTATGGCCGCTTCTAAATCTCCCGACATGCCCATGGAAAGCGTATCCAACCCAACCAAACCATTTGCTTGCAGTTGCTCAAGTGCGTTGCGCAACTTACTAAAAGTTGCGCGCTGCTGTTCAGGGTTATTCGTGGCAGCAGGAATACACATCAACCCCCGCAATTGTAAATGCGGTAACTGGTTTACAATCTGCGCCAACAAAGGTAATTCTGCCAAAGTAATACCTGATTTTGTCGTCTCATCATCGATATTCACTTGCAAACACACCTGCATCGGCTGTAATTCTACAGGCCGTTGATCATTCAGACGTTGGGCAATTTTTTCTCGGTCTATACTATGAACCCAGGCAAAATTTTCGGCGACTTGCCGGGTTTTATTGGATTGAATGGGGCCGATGAAATGCCATTCAATATCCGTGAGCGGGCTGTCATTAATCATGCTGAGGGCAGCTTGTTTTTCCAGCGCCTCTTGCAGATAGTTTTCACCAAAACGGCGCTGACCACAGGCGTAAGCTTGGGCAACAGCTGCGGCAGACTGGTTTTTACTAACTGCAATCAAGCGCACAGTTTCAGAATTTCGGCCTGCAGCAACCGCTGCTTGTTGAATTCGCTCGGTGACTTTCGTGAACTTGTCGTCTATCGTGTGCATAGTAATTAAAAAATGTCCCCTAAACAGTAAAGGCTGGCCAATGATTTGGCTGGCAGAATAAAAAGGTAAGCTTAATGGATATTACAGAACTACTGGCCTTCAGCGCCAAACAAGGCGCATCAGATTTACACCTTTCGGCGGGTTTACCGCCGATGATTCGGGTTGACGGTGACGTGCGCCGCATCAATTTGCCGCCCATGGAACACAAGCAAGTTCATGGTCTGATTTACGACATTATGAATGACCGCCAGCGGAAGGACTACGAAGAATTTCTGGAAACTGACTTTTCGTTTGAAGTTCCCGGGGTAGCGCGCTTTCGCGTTAACGCATTTAATCAAAATCGCGGCTCGGGCGCAGTATTTCGTACCATTCCCTCAAAAGTGCTAACCATGGAAGAGTTGGGCATGGGCAACGTATTTCGCGATATTTGCGCAGTACCACGCGGCCTGGTATTGGTCACTGGGCCAACTGGCTCGGGAAAGTCCACTACCCTTGCCGCCATGATCGATTACATTAATGACAGCAAATACGAGCATATTTTAACGATTGAAGACCCCATCGAATTTGTTCACGAATCAAAAAAATGTTTAATTAACCAACGTGAAGTACATCGCGACACTCACGGGTTCAGCGAAGCATTGCGCTCAGCATTGCGGGAAGACCCGGACATTATTCTAGTGGGCGAAATGCGCGACTTGGAAACAATTCGTTTAGCACTGACAGCAGCAGAAACGGGCCATTTAGTATTCGGCACATTGCACACTACATCAGCTGCGAAAACCATTGACCGGATTGTTGACGTATTCCCCGCCAATGAAAAATCCATGGTGCGCTCAATGTTGTCCGAATCTTTGCAAGCAGTAATCTCGCAAACATTGATGAAAAAAAATGGTGGCGGTCGCGTTGCGGCCCATGAAATTATGCGCGGTACTTCAGCGATTCGTAACCTGATTCGCGAAGATAAAGTGGCACAAATGTATTCAGCCATCCAAACCGGTG
>JANPKH010000018.1:0-17191 GCA_031425935.1 Gammaproteobacteria bacterium
TGATTGAAAGCCCGGCTGCGCAGCAGGTGCTAGAAGGTAAGCAAGCTCAAGTAGCTAAGGTGGCTGACTCGTCAGCACCAAATGCTGATGTGACTGTGGTGAAATCTGATAAGAGCCTGAATGGTGATGCCTTAACTTTCTCATGGAAAGATTCATGGCGTGCAGCATTACATTTTGAAACAACTAGCCCGCTTGACCTTAGCGATTATATGTCAGCCGGCGTTATTGAATTTGATTTGAATGTAATTGATCTCGCCAAAGGTGGTTTGGCTTTTAAATCTAAGTGCGGTAGCGCTTGCGAACGTAAAATTCCTTATTTACTAGAGGGCCGCGAATTAGTTGGTAAAGGTTGGCAACATCTAAGTGTGCCATTGAAATGTTTTATGCAGGAAGGCGATAATTTCTCTGCAGTTCGTTTGCCTTTTGCACTTGAAACGGGTGGCGAAGGTAAGATTGCGATTGCAAATGTACATATTGAAAAATCGGGCACAGCTAATATTACTTGTACTGACTATAAAACTGTATCTGTAACGCCGTCAATGTTAAATGAATGGTGGTCTATAAGCTGGTGGCTACCACGTCATATACAAAAGCTGGAAGAAATAAAGTCGCGTAAAAATGCACAGCTTATTTTTATTGGCGACTCTATTACTCAAGGTTGGGAGAAAGATGGCTTTAACGTCTGGAACAGAAATTATCAAAAATATAATGCTGTAGCTTTAGGTTTTGGTGGTGATCGAACCGAGAATGTGTTGTGGCGTTTACAGCATGGCGAAGTTGATGGGCTTAATCCTAAAGTGGCGGTGTTGATGTTTGGCACCAATAATACCGGACATCGCATGGAGGATCCCAAAACCACAGCGCTGGGAATTAAGCGTAATATCGATGAGTTGCAACAGCGCTTACCCAATACGAAAATTTTATTGTTAGCAATTTTTCCTCGCGATGAAAAGCCCGATGGGCAGATGCGCCTAATTAATAACGGTGTGAACGCTATTATTTCAGGTTTTGCGGACGACAAGAAAATCTTCTACCTGGATATTAGCAAATCCTTTCTGGATGAAAATGGTGTCTTATCCAAAAATGTAATGCCTGATTTCCTTCATCCTAATGAACATGGCTACAAAATTTGGGCGAAGGCTATGGCGCCAACCTTAGTCAGTTTGTTAAAAAAATAGTATGCGAATGGAAGACAATCAAGCCGCTTTATTAGCGGCTTTTTTTTAAACACTAATATTTAAAACACAATGGGCCTAAAATCTTTTATGTTTAAACGAATTGTCTGGTTTAGAAACGATTTGCGCATCTTCGATAACCCGGCTTTACATCGTGCCGCTGAAGATAAGCAAGGCGTATTAGCAGTATATTTTTTGTGCCGCGATATGCTTAAAAACCATAACGTTGCACCTGTGCGAGTAGATTTTATTCAACGTAATCTTGTTACGCTTGGCAAAGAATTAGAAAAATTTAATATTCCGCTGTTAGTTATCAGTGTTGATAAAACTAAAGATATCATCCCTCATTTTCAGGTTTTGATAGCTGAGTATAAAGTTGAAGAGTTATTTCTGAATGCGGAGTATCCGCTTGACGAATTTAATCGCGATAAGTTGGTTTCAGAAACCTTACGCAATCAAGGATTAATTGTTAAACGCTTTCATGATCGCGTGATTATTCCACCGGGTATGGTGCGAAACGGCAAAAATGAACCTTATAAAGTGTTTACCGCTTTTAAAAATAATTGGTTACAGCAGGCGAGGGCATTATCACTACAGCCATTAGCTAAGCCCACTAAACAGGTTGCGCATTCCCTCATTAATAAAAATGATATACACGAATTGTTTGCGGGTATTGAATCGCGTGATTTGTCGGCGCTATGGCCTGCAGGTGAAAAAGAAGCCTCTAAAAGATTAAATGCTTTTATCGACAATAATATTGATGATTATCAGCTAGCTCGTGACTTTCCAAATCTTGAAGGCACTTCAGCACTATCACCCTATTTGGCTGTTGGTGCAATTTCACCCCGGCAATGCGTCGCAGCAGTTTTGCAGGCAAACAATAATGAATGGGATTCTGGTAGCCAAGGCGCTACCACATGGATTAGTGAACTTATTTGGCGAGAGTTTTATCAGCATCTAGTGGTGGACTTTCCACAGGTATGTAAATTTAATGCTATGCAGCCGCATACAGAAGCATTTCCATGGCGGCACGATGCAACATTATTTTCTGCATGGTGCGAAGGCAAAACAGGTATTCCTATTGTGGATGCTGCCATGTTGCAGTTAAAGGCAACGGGGTGGATGCACAACCGATTGCGTATGGTAGTTGCTATGTTTCTCACTAAAAATTTGCAAATGGATTGGCGTATGGGTGAGGAATATTTTATGTCGCAGTTAATCGATGGCGATTTCGCAGCAAATAATGGTGGCTGGCAATGGAGTGCATCTACGGGTACGGACGCTGCGCCTTATTTTAGAATTTTTAATCCGGTGAGCCAATCACAGCGATTTGATCCTGAAGGAATATTTATTCGGCGCTATTTACCGATGCTTGCGCATTTGCCGAATAAACAAATTCACAATCCAGGTCACTGCGAAAATTATCCTGCGCCAATCGTTGATTTATCTATTAGTCGTAAGGAAACTATTGCGTTATTCGCTGCGTTGAAAAACTTTAAACCAACCTTGTTGTGAGAGAAAATAAAGTGAAGTATTTTTCTAAGTCTGTACTACCTCTTCTCTTTTTCTAATAAATATGAACACCAATCGCTCCAGCTGCCGGGGTAGAGTTTTGCTTCAATACCGCTTAAATGTAACGACAAAATATTTACGCAAGCAGTAACACCAGAGCCGCAATAAACAACCAGATTTTCAGTTGTTGGTAATTTTTGCCACTGCATTTTTTGCGAGTCTACGGGTTTACTAAAACCTTGCTCGCTGGTTACTTCTTGCCAAGGATAATTAACGGCACCAGCAATATGTCCAGCGATTGGGTCTATCGGTTCTTCCAAGCCTTGAAAGCGACGTGGTTCACGTGAATCTATTAATTGCATATTTTTGGATTGTAAAATGTCGTTGCGATTTACTATCCAGTTTGCTTGTATTTCTGCAGTAAAGTTTCCCGTTTTATCGACGGGTTCGCGTTTATCTAAAGCACCTTTAAATTCGAGCCAGGCTTTAAAGCCACCATCCAAAATTTGTACCTTTTCATGACCCATGTAGCGTAATACCCACCAGGCACGAGCGGCATAGGCCATGCGTGAGTCGTCGTAAACGACTATATTTGAATGTGGGTTGACTCCAGCACGCCGCAACTTTTGCTGAAGTGTTTCGATGTCTGGTAAGGGGTGACGGCCGCCATGTAACTGTGCTGGTGACGAAAAATCTTGCTCTAAATCAAAATAATAAGCGCCGGGAATGTGCCCTTGCGTATATTGCAGCAAGCCTTGATTCTTGTCCGCTAAATTAAAACGGCAATCGAGCACAATGGTTTTGCTCAGTTGAGAATGAAGTTCCTGGGCGGATATCAGTGGCGAATTCATAGCAATAATAAATCGATGTGTTGAAAATGTACTTTGATGTTGGCACTAATATCACTCGCTGTGAAGAGCTTGCAGCGAAAAATGCAGTTAATTTTTGTGAAATGAGAAATTAAGGCTTCTGCCAGGCTTCCGGTTCCTTACCTTCTAATTGATAAGCAAATGCAATTATGTAAGCCACTGCAAGGTACAGCGTTTCGGGGATCTCATCGCCCAACTCTAATGTGACTAGCAACTCAACAAGCGCACTGTTGTCGCAAAGAGGCACGCCATGCTGTTCAGCGATAGCAATAATATTATCAGCTACTGCTCCTGTTCCTTTTGCGGAAACTGTTGGCGAGTTTTTACCATCATAAAAAAGAGCGACAGCTTTTTGAATTTTATGGTTGGGTTTCATTGTTAATCATTCACTATGTTGAAATATCAATTAATGAATAGCTTAATGCCATAGGTTTTTGTGGAGGCATTCCTTTTATGCATTGTAATTGTTTAACCTGAATACCTTCGGTCTCCAAATTTGTTCTTAAACTTTCCATGTGCTCCATTACCTGAGTAAATGTTGTTTCCCGCGTAGCCCACAATGTAGCGCTTACAGTGTTATCAATAATGGTCAGCTGCGCACAAAATTCACCGAGTGTTGGCAAATCAAAACGCAGTGTTACTGACCATTGCTTAACCTTTGTTGCGGTTTTATTTTCCGCAGTTGCGTTTTTATCTTCAACCCATTCACGTTCGATATGTAAGTTAAGTTGCTGAACCTCGTTGTGATGTTTAATGGGAATATCTATTTGCCATACTGTATTGGATTGCGCACTATCTTTATTATTAACTTCGTAGTTTAAATTTACCAATTGTTGCAATTGAATTTTGGCTAGGCTATGCAAACTATGCTGTTGTATTAGTACTAATAATTGAGTACGAAGCTCCTTATCTGATAACTCCTTCACTGGTTTTGCCATTAACTGCTGAATAATTAAACTTATATCGAGAGGTAAACTATTTTTTGCAACGTCGCCTGGTATTGCTGCAGTTGTTCCCGCGGTTGGAATATAAGTGGTTATTTGTTGCAATAAAGTAGCCGTTTGATCGGTGGTTAGTGGTTTGTTGTTGCCTGTTAACTCTTGGTTTACCTTGCTTAACAAATTCAATAGCGAGCCTTTTAAATCTTGTGAATAAGTGCGGTTCAACGTTGTTGAATTGGTTGTTGGATTGTTTGTAAGGAGCTTGCTTATTTTGTTTTCAAAAAATACGCCAGAACTCGACATAACTTGTTTTAATATTTTTGGTTCGCTCAGCTGTAAGGGCGAGCGAATCTGTTCTGCCACGCTTTTTAAAGCTTGTGCAAGTGTGGGTGATACGAGTTGTTGTTGATTAGCTCGGGGAATATTTTGCCATTGGGAGAGGGCGGTCAATAAAGCACTGGGAGTGTCTTTGTGTGGTAACAGGTGACGTAAGGTGTTCGCGATTATTTGTTGTGTACTTGCGTTAGCTTTGTAAGTAGCACTTTTATCAATTGTGGCGCTCAGGAGGTTGGTGGTTGATAAAAGAGAATTCGACTTTTGGATATTAATATCACCAGTGTCGGGCATTTCCAGAAACACTAATTTTTGTGGGCTAACTAATTGCAGGGCTAGGGTTTGACCTGTCGTGAAAGGCTTATCGGTATAGGTTAGTAGGGCTTGGTTGTTAACCAATAAGGTAACCCACTTTAAGCCGGGCGATTTAATGAGCGTTTGCTGGTCAAGTAAGCGTGTTTCTTCTGCTTTTAATGCGGGCGTTAGTTGAGCAATATTGTCCGCTAATTTGTTAATGTGTGCCAATGCCGCCACTGTTTTTGCCAATAACGCATCCTGTTCTTGTGGTGTAACCGGTGTTGTTTCGGTTACGCTTGCCATCACTATTTTGCCCAATGCTATATGTAGCAGCCGGCTCAGCGTAACCAGCTGGTCGGTATTTTTTTGTTCAATACCTTTAATTAGGTTTTGGGTAAGATTAGTAATATCCATTCATGAGTAATCTGGTTTATGTG
Organism: Gammaproteobacteria bacterium; assembly: GCA_031425935.1. Taxonomy (GTDB): domain Bacteria; phylum Pseudomonadota; class Gammaproteobacteria; order Pseudomonadales; family Cellvibrionaceae; genus Cellvibrio. Next base: position 5,565 of record JANPKH010000018.1, read on the forward strand.
ATTGTTAGAAGTACTTTAAAAAGGTTGTTGAATAACGCGTGAAAGACTTGGGTGCTGAGGCTATAATCGAGCAACTAAACGGATACACTAAGTTAGATGGTGCCGTTAATATAATAAAAATAGTATTTGAGATTGAGTATAGCGAGCTCTCGGTGTAAAGCTTGAGCATTCTTTAAATTCTTCTGTCATTAGTTCTTCTCACATTTAGCGTAGGAAAGTATCTTGCCGCACCAGCCAGCCCTTATTGAATTGCGAAATTTTGCTTGTGAGCGTGATGAGCGAGTATTGTTCAGTTCACTGAATGCATTATTTTATGCTGGGCAAGTTGTGCAAATTCTTGGTGCTAATGGCAGTGGTAAAACGACTTTATTACGAGTTCTGGCTGGTGTGTCGTCCGACTACCAAGGCGAAATTTTGTGGCAAGGGCAGGCAATAGCCTCCTGTGCATGGGAATACGCCAATGAATCTCTTTATCTAGGTCATTTACCCGGTATTAAGAAATCTTTAACGCCTATGGAAAATTTGCGTTGGTATGCCGCGCTTCAGGGAGGTGCATGTCATGATGGTGCTAGTCAAAATCCTGTTAGTCAAAGTCGTGTTAAAGAGGGCGATGCTGGCGAGGTCGATACGTTTAAATCTGGTGCGAACGATGCAGTTTTGTTACGGTCATTAGCAGAGGTTAATTTGGCTGGCTATGAAGACACCTTGTGTTATCAACTTTCGGCCGGGCAGTTGCGGCGTGTTGCTTTGGCCCGTTTAGTGTTCAGCACCGCTAAGCTGTGGATTCTGGATGAGCCCTTCACGGCGCTGGATAAAGCTGGAGTTGGCCTGTTGGAGGCTATGTTGGCGAGTCATGCCGCTGCGGGTGGCTTAGTCTTAGTCACCTCGCATCAAGATATTAATGTGCCGAATTTGCAACAGCTTAATTTGCAGCATTTTCCTGCGGATCAGCTTGATGATACAAATTGCCAGGAGGCGTTTTAATGGCTGATTCTCCTTCATTGTTCTGGTCAACCTTTCGTCGGGATCTCATTCTAGTATTTCGCCATAAGAGTGACATGGTTAACCCGTTAGTGTTTTTTCTTATCGCCATCAGCATGATTCCGCTGGCGATTGGGCCGGAAACCGCGCTGTTGATACGCATCGCCCCAGGCATTATTTGGGTAATGGCATTACTTGCAACCTTGCTTTCGCTGGACAATTTATTTCGTAGTGACTTTGATGACGGTTCCCTGGAGCAACTTTTGATTGCGCCTTATCCGTTATTTTTTAGCATTTTGGCTAAAGTAACAGTGCATTGGTTGGCAACAGGGTTACCTCTAACATTGCTAGCGCCTTTGTTAGGTGTGATGCTGTCGCTACCAGCAAGTGCCTTTGGTGCTTTATGTTGTAGCTTATTTATTGGTACTGCCGCCATGAGTTTAATTGGCGCAGTGGGCGCCGCGTTAACAGTGGGATTGCGGAAAGGTGGTTTGTTAATATCACTTATTGTCATGCCACTGTACGTACCAGTTTTGATCTTTGGTGCAAGTGCGGTGCAAGCTGCCGTACTTGGCGATGGTTATAATTTGCAACTGGCCGTGCTCGGTGCTGTTTTAGCATTGGCTTTGGTCTTGGCTCCGCTTGCCGCCGCGGGTGCGTTGCGAGTAAGTGTTAATGGTTAGTTTGGGAATTGAGGGGAAAATATGAATTGGCAGTGGTTTCATCGTTTGGGTTCGCCGCGTTGGTTCTATGAAAAAACGAATTCCTGGCTACTCTGGCTTACGTTGCTGGCGTGGGGGTTGTTATTGGTGGGTGGTATTTGGGGGCTGGGTTTCGCACCGGCGGATGCCAAACAGGGAAATAGTTATCGTATCCTTTACATCCATGCGCCAGTTGCGTTTATTTCAATGTCTTGTTACTACGTCATGGCCATTTCCGGTGCAATAGGCCTAATCTGGAAAATGAAGTTACCCTTTATGGTTATGAAGGCAGCTGCACCGATTGGCCTGGCCTTGACCTTTGTTGTTTTGTCCACCGGTTCTATTTGGGGAAAGCCTACTTGGGGCACTTGGTGGGTTTGGGATGCGCGGTTAACATCATATTTAGTTTTGTCTTTTTTGTATCTCGGCGTCATTGCATTGCATCAGTCCTTTCAAAATCGCGATACGGCAGATAAGGCCAGCGCTATTTTGGCTCTGGTAGGCACTGTGAATATTCCTATCATCTACAAATCCGTGGATTGGTGGTATACCTTGCATCAACCGGCAACCCTTAAACTGGTTGGCAAGTCGACAATTCATATCTCTATGTTGTACCCCCTGTTTATCATGATTGTTGGGTTTTATGTTTTTTTTACTTTAGTTTTGATTTTAAATACACGTCTGGAAATTTTACGCCGTGAAAGCCGCTCTCAATGGGTGAAAGATTTGGCGATTGGCACTGGGGAGTCATCACTATGAAATTTCAATTTGAATCTTTCGACGCTTTTTTGGCGATGAATGGGCACGGAATTTATGTGTGGACTTGCTATGGGATTGTGTACGCGATACTTATTTATTTGACACTCAGTCCGGTGCTTAGCAAAAACGCTTTTTTAAAGCAGCAAAAAAAATTAATTAAATTACAAAAACATTCTCAAACACTATAACTTTACTTTTATTGAAGATTATTTATGCATCCAGTTCGCAAACAACGTTTACTCCTCGTTATCTTCGGCGTGGCCTTTTCCAGTATTGCTATTGGTTTAATTGTTTACGCCATGCGCGCAAACATAAATCTTTTTTATCCACCAAGTAAAATTGCCGCGGGTGAAGCACCCACAAATCGCACTATTCGCGGCGGCGGTTGTGTAAAGCCGGGGAGCGTGGTGCGCGCGCAAGACTCATTGGATATTAGTTTCATTCTTACAGATGGCACTGCCGATGTACCGGTGGTTTTTTCTGGCATATTGCCAGATCTATTTGCCGAAGGTGAAGCTGCTGTGGTTAATGGCATGATGAATGATAAGGGCATTTTTAAAGCCGAACAGGTATTAGCGAAACACGATGAAAACTACACGCCGCCTGAAGTAGCTGAAGGTATGAAAGATGGTGTTAATGATCAAGCAATCTGTAAGGAGTTAAACTATGGTTCCTGAAATAGGTCAATTTTCATTAATTCTTGCGTTATGTTTAAGCATTGGATTAACTCTTATGCCTTTGCTCGGTGCCCATTATGGCAATAATCTATTAATGCATTCTGGCCGCTCATTAGCGGTAGGTACGTTTGTTTTTGTGAGTATTGCATTTTTTTGTTTAACTTACGCTTTTGCACACGATGATTTTTCAGTGAAGTATGTTGCCAGCAATTCGAATAGTTTGTTGCCTTATTACTACAAAATATGTGCCGTATGGGGCGGGCATGAAGGTTCGCTTTTGTTATGGATATTAATGTTATCGGGCTGGACTCTGGCAGTCGCTGTATTTAGTCGTTCATTGCCATTAGATATGCAGGCACGAGTGTTGGGAGTGTTAGGTTTTATAGCAGTTGGTTTCCTATTATTTATTGTTCTTACTTCAAATCCCTTCGACAGACTTTTACCCATTTCGCCACAAGATGGCAAAGATCTAAATCCTTTATTGCAAGACTTCGGTTTTATTATACATCCACCATTTTTATACATGGGTTATGTGGGCTTTAGTGTGTGTTTTGCATTTGCAATTGCCGCTTTACTAGCGGGCAGGTTGGATAGTGCATGGGCTCGTTGGTCGCGCCCTTGGGCAACCTTGGCGTGGGGTTTTTTATCAATTGGTATTGCTCTTGGTAGTTGGTGGGCATATTACGAATTGGGTTGGGGTGGCTGGTGGTTTTGGGACCCAGTGGAAAACGCATCATTTATGCCTTGGATTGTAGGTACTGCTTTATTGCATTCTTTAGCGGTAACTGAAAAGCGCAGCCTGTTTAAAAGCTGGACTATTTTGTTAGCCATTTTTACTTTCTCATTAAGCTTGCTGGGTACATTTTTAGTTCGCTCTGGCATATTAACGTCAGTTCACGCATTCGCGAATGACCCCGAGCGCGGTGTTTTTGTTTTGGGATTTTTATTAGTCGTCGTCGGTGGCTCACTTACACTTTTTGCATTTCGAGCGCCAGTTGTAAAAGGAGCTATTGGGTTTAATTGGTTATCGCGCGAAATATTTTTACTTGCTAATAATGTCATATTAAGTGTGGTGTTGATCACGGTGCTTTTAGGTACGCTTTATCCGCTTATTGCCGATGCTTTACATTGGGGAAAAATCTCCGTTGGCCCGCCTTATTTTAATTTATTCTTTTTACCACTCATGGGATTGTTGTGTTTGTTAATGGCATTTGGTCCCGCTTCTAATTGGAAGAAAACATCCGCTAGGCAATTATTCGCAATGCTGTGGAAACCCTGGGTTGGTAGCGCTATTTTTGCTTTGGCTTTCCCCTGGTTTTATCATGACGAATATAGTATTCCTGCAGCGATCGCGGTGTTTATTGGCAGCTGGATTTTTACCGGATTAGTTGCTGATGTCGTTTATAAATTACGCCACAGTGAATCTATTGCGGTTGGATTTAAAAAATTAAGTTTAAGTTACTATTCTATGGTTGTTGCGCACTTGGGTATTGCCGTTACATTAATCGGTGTAAGTTTAACAAGCATCTACAGCATTGAACGTGATTTACGTATGCAAGAACATCAAACCGTTGAGCTCAACGGGTATGAATTTACATTGCAATCGCTAAAAAAAGTGCAGGGCCCCAATTACATTGCTGATGAAGCTCACATCAGTGTGAATTATCACGGCAAAACATTAAATGACATGTACCCACAGAAACGTCGTTACGCTGCAAGCGGTACTTCAATGACAGAAGTCGCTCTGGATGTTGGTTTATTCCGCGATATTTATGTCGCTATGGGAGAGCCATTGACCGAAAATGCATGGGCCATGCGAGTACACGTAAAGCCTTTCGTGCGTTGGATTTGGTTGGGAGCGTTAATGATGGCCTTTGGTGCCTTCTTATCAGTTGCCGATAAACGTTATCGCAAACAAAAAGCAGTTATTACGGAATCGATTGTGCAACCAGATCCAGTAATAATAAAAAATAAGGTGCTTGTGAATGATTAAACAACGCCTTACGTTATTTATACCGCTGATTATTTTTGCGCTTCTGGCAATATTATTTTGGCGGGGGTTGTCACTCAACCCTAACGATATGCCTTCAGCTTTACTTGATAAACCTGTACCAAAATTTTCCTTGCCGCGCTTGGAAGATTTACAACAAACTCGCGATGAAAGTATATTCAAAGGCCGCGTAACCTTGTTAAATGTATGGGCAACCTGGTGCGAAACCTGCCATATAGAACATGTATTTTTAAATGAATTAAAGCAGAAAGGCGTACGGATTATTGGTATAGATCACAAAGATAATACGATTGATGCGCAGCGTTGGATAGCACAGCTAGGTAATCCTTACGCAGATATACTCGTGGATGAAGACGGACGTTTTGGGTTGGACCTAGGCGTATTTGGACTCCCTGAAACCTATGTGGTCGACAAGCAAGGTATTATTCGTTACAAACATATTGGTAATGTAAATCAGGAGGTGTGGGACAGCACCTTACTGCCACTTATTAAGCAACTTGAAATGTAATAATTTTATTTTTTATTATCGTAGGGGAAGCGAGGCTTCCCCTCTTGATGTATCGCTGATCCCTAAAGCTTTCTACAATCCATTGGTATATTTGCAGACATAAAAAAAGCCCCTGTAGAGGAGCTTTTTAAAAAATAATTAGCGTATTAAAAAAGTAAGTGGCGGACCGGACGGGGCTCGAACCCGCGACCTCCGGCGTGACAGGCCGGCATTCTAACCGGCTGAACTACCGGTCCGCAAAAATAAAGCCCCTGTTATATAAGCACTTTAACGGCAAAGTGGTGGGCGGTACAAGACTCGAACTTGTGACCCATGCCTTGTAAGGGCATTGCTCTACCAACTGAGCTAACCGCCCTATCAGGTGAGGCGCATTCTAAAGATATGCATAGGTAGGTCAATAGCTAGGCCAACTTATTTTTTAAGGATTTTTATGTTTTGACTAAAAAACGTAGTTTTTGATTAAATAACAATCGTCTATGTGGTTTTCTTGAGCGGGCCCCGTAAATTTTTACCAGCCTTCGCTACAGTTGGTATACTTCCCGTCTACATTTTGTGAGGTGAGCTATGCGCGCTCGAATTAAGTTAATAGCTGAGTTACAAATCAAGTCTGTTGTTGCTGTATTAATGTTTTTTGCACTCAGTTTACCGGTCTACGCCGCTATTGAAGCATATTCCTTTAATGATGATGTAGAGCGCAAACGCTATCAAAGTTTTATTGAAGAAATGCGTTGCCCTAAATGTCAAAATCAAAATTTGGCAGGCAGTGATTCACTGATTTCAACTGATCTTCGACGCGAAATTTACGCTTTAATTAAAGCGGGAAAGTCTGATCAAGAAATCGTTGATTTTATGGTTAAGCGTTATGGCGATTTTATTTTATATCGTCCGCGTGTAACACCGATTACCTATGTACTTTGGGCGGCGCCTGTTGTGTTGTTAATTGGGGGAATTATTGTGTTGCTGATTATGTTACGTCAGCGGCGGCGATCAGCATTGCTTCAATCGGAAACCTCCCTCACAACTGAAGAACAAGCGCGTTTAAATATGTTGTTGGCCAATACCATCAATAAAGACCAAACTGCATCCACAAAAAATAATCCGAACAATAATCCAAGCAATAATTCGAACAACAATTCGAAAAATAATAATCCAAAAAATAATCAGGAGCCACACTAATGCTATCGCTTTGGTTAGCTATCGCTGTTCTACTATCAATTGCTGTTATGTTTATGGCTTGGCCATTGTGGCGGTACCGTAATACTCTTACCAAAAACTCTCATGCGGATGATGCGCAGTTAAATGCGCGGCTTGCAGAAAACGTGCGATTGTTTCGCGAGCATCTCACTGAATTGGAAAATAATTTAACTGCGCAAACAATAGGCGTTGAACAATTTTCTCAATTGAAATTGGAATTAGAACGTAATTTGCTGGATGACGAATCGAGCTTGCGCGAAGGCAGTAGCAGGGCGTCGTCGTTGATAGGAATAAATACAGTGGCAATTTTTTCTGTGTTTATTCTAATCGCAGGCGTAGGGATTTATCATAAGCTTGGCAGCGCTGATGATGTGACAGTGCAAATATTACAGCAGGAAAAAGCACAGCTAGATTATCAAGATATGGTCCAAAATCGTGACCCGGACCCAATGCGTGCACATGCCCTAATTTCAGAATACAAGGCGCGCGTGAAAGCTAAACCCGACGATGCGCAATACTGGTTTTTATTGGCACGCACTCAAATGGAGGTATCAAGTTTTACTGAGGCTACACAGTCTTATCAGAAAGTGTTGGAGCAAGACCCGAAGTCAGCCATGATTATGGCTGAGTTGGCACAAGCCATGTTTTTGCGTGATGGAAGTAGGATGAGCCCACCCATTGCAGAGTTGGCAAAAAATGCATTAGTGCTAGATGCGAAAAACACCATGGCTCTGGGTTTGGCAGGCATTGATGCATTTAGTAAAAGCCAGTACCGCGAAGCTATAGGTTATTGGCAAAGAACAGTTGATTTAATCGGTGCTGAATCGTCTGGCGGGCAAGCCTATGCCGTAGGTATCGAGCGCGCTAAACAAGAATATATTGCTGGGGGCGGTAAGCTTGAAGATTTAACCATCAAATCTCTTTATGCGGTACAGCTGTTCGTGAGTTTGGGCGATAAAGTGAAATCAAGGCCCGATCAAATCGTGTTTATCTATGCCCGAGCCTGGAAAGGTTCACCTATGCCTTTAGCGATTGCCCGTGTAAGAGTATCTGATTTGCCCCAGCTGGTTTCACTCGATGAAACCATGGCAATGTCGCCCATGGCAACACTGGCAAACACACCTGAGATTGAAGTGGTTGCCCGCATTTCCACTGACGGCACTGCGCAAACAAAACCAGGGGATTGGCAAGTGACACAAGGGCCAATTTCAATGAAAGCAATTCCGGAAAAAATTGATTTACAAATTAATGAACAATACAAGCCTGCTCAGGCGAAGCCATAACTTATTAATGAAGAGTCATTGAAAAAGAAATGCAGAGTGTGATGATGATCTATTTGAAGGTTAAGATTACATCCGCTCTTCTCGCCTAAAAAATATCCAAATCACCTAGGATGCGCTCCTTAACGCTTGGATTGCATGCAAAGCCGTTATCAAGCCTGCTCAAAACGTGTAGAATCCTGCCTTTTACAGATTTGCTGAGCCCCTATTGTTTTGGCTTCACTCAGTCCAAAACAATAATGAAATCAGATAGCTAGCTAAACTCGGTTTACTGGCTCATTTCACCCTTACGTTCAGCGCCCTTATTATTTCAGAGTGATATGTAACATGCGGCTAAAGTGTATCAAGCTGGCAGGCTTTAAATCTTTTGTTGATCCTACAACGGTCAATTTCCCAAGCAATCTTTGTGCAGTAGTTGGGCCTAACGGTTGCGGTAAATCCAATATTATTGATGCCGTGCGTTGGGTGATGGGTGAATCGTCCGCGAAAAACCTTCGCGGCGAAAATATGACAGATGTTATTTTTAATGGTTCGAGTGGTCGTAAACCTGTTGGCCAAGCATCTATTGAGCTGATATTTGATAACAGCGATGGCACTCTGTTAGGCGAGTACGCAGGTTTTGGCGAAATTTCTATCAAACGTAAAGTAACTCGCGATGCACAAAACCATTACTACCTTAATGGTACCAAATGTCGCCGTCGTGATATTACCGACATTTTTTTGGGCACGGGCTTAGGTCCTCGCAGTTACGCAATTATCGAACAAGGCATGATCTCGAAATTGATTGAAGCCAAGCCTGAAGATTTGCGTGTTTATATCGAAGAAGCTGCGGGCATTTCCAAATACAAAGAGCGTCGTCGCGATACCGAAGCTCGCATGCGTCGCACAAAGGAAAACCTTGAGCGTTTAACGGATATTCGCGATGAGTTAGAGCGCCAATTATCACGCTTACAACGTCAAGCGCAATCAGCTGAAAAATATACCGAATTTAAAAAAGAAGAGCGTTTATTCAAAGCACAACTACAAGCACTAAAGTATCAAGAGCTGGATGAGCAAGCAAAAGCTAAACAATTTGGCATTCGTGACTTAGAATTAAGGATGGAATCTTTTATTACAGATCAAGTCAATAAAGATACTCAAATCGAAAAATATCGCAGCCAGTATACTGAAATGGGCGATAAGTTTAATGAAGTACAAGGCCGTTATTACGCGATTGGCGCTGATATCGCGCGCATCGAACAAACTATTCATCACGTTCAAGAACGTGCGCGTCAATTACAAACTGATTTGGATCAAACCAATCGCGACTGTAAAGAAGCCGAGCAAAATTTATTAATTGATGCGCAGAAAACAGAAGCCTGGCAAGAAGAAGTGCTGGAAATTGAACCAGAGCTAGAATTAGTCAAGGCTGCCGAAGAAAGCTCCAATGATGTTTTAATCAATGCCGAAGAGGCTATGCAACGTTGGCAAAATGAGTGGGATGGCTTCAATCAGCGCGCTGCAGAACCGCGTCAAAAAGCTGAGGTTCAGCAATCGCGGATTCAACATTTAGAGCAAGTGCAACAACGTTTATCGCAGCGTATTGAAAAATTAAAAGACGAAAAAACGAATTTGCAAGATGACGGTATTGATGAAGAAATAGCTCAACTTACCGAACAATTAGCCGAGCTTGATTTAGTGGCTGATGAAAAACGGAACAGTGTTGAGGGCATAACGATTCAATTGGATCAAGGCCGCAACGACAATACACGTGTTAGCAATGAACTGGATCAAGCTCGCAATCAATTGCAAACTATGCGCGGCCGTCATGCTTCGTTGGAGGCATTACAGCAAGCGGCTCTCGGTGAAAAAAATAAAGCAGTAACACAATGGTTAGCGACGCAATCTTTAACAAATAACTTACGGTTAGCAGAATCTATTAACGTTACTGACGGTTGGGATAAGGCGCTCGAAACCGTGCTAGGTAATACGCTGCAAGCAGTTTGTGTGAAAGGTTTGGATGCAGTTAGCGGTGTCATTAGTAATTTGACCCAGGGCGAATTAGTCCTTTTCGATACTGCAGCAAAATCATCACAAAATAATTCCCAAAAAGCAGTATTGCTGAGTAGTAAGGTTAGTGCCGCATGGGATGCCGCTGGTTTATTAAACGGTATTTATGTTGCAGAAGATTTAGCTACTGCGTTGCGTTTACGCAGCGAATTAGCGGCGCATGAGTCAGTGATTACTAAAGATGGAATTTGGGTAGGTGTGCATTGGTTGCGTGTCGCGCGCGATTCAGATGCAAGCTCTGGCGTGATAGCGCGTAAGCAAGAAGTAGAAGAGCTCAGTGCAAAAATTCTTACTGTAGAAGAAGAAGTTGAAGGCTTGAACGCAACGTTAGAAGCGGGCCGCCAACTCATTAAAGATTTAGAACAAACTCGCGAAGCTTTACGTCGCGAAGCCGACGAACAAAATCGTCGTTACGGTGAATTGCGTTCCCAGCTGAGTGCAAAACAAGTTCGAGTCGAACAAGTTTCTATGCGTCGTGATCGCGCCGAAGCTGAAATTCGTGAAGCGCGTGAACAGTTTGAACAGGAAGCAGAGCACCTTTCCGAAGCTCGCATGATTTTAAGCGAAGCCATTGAAATGATGGGACAGGATACCGACCTGCGTGAACGCTTATTACAACAGCGCGACGATATTCGTACTGGTTTGGATCAGGCACGGCAGCGCGCACGGCACGATAAAGATAAGGCGCATGAAATTGCTATGCGTTATCAATCGTTAAAAACACAGTTGGATAGTATTCGACTAGGCATGAGCCGTTTGCGTGAACAAACTTCTCGCTTACAAGAGCGTCGTGAACAGTTAATGTTGTCGCTCAGTGAAAATCGTGATCCTATTGAAGAATATAAATTAGAGCTTGAAGCCAATTTATCCAAACGTTTATCTGTTGAAGGAGCATTAACAGAAGCTCGCCGTTCACTAGAAGCTGTTGAGCACGAATTGCGTAATTCTGAACAAGCACGCAATCGCGCAGAACAGGATGTGCAGGCAGTGCGCTCACATCTCGAACAAGAACGCATGGCGGCAAAAGTATTTGAAGTGCAGCGTTCAGCCATTGCACAACAATTAGAAGAAGATGATTTGAATTTACAAACCATTTTGGCAGAAATGCCAGAGGGTACAGAAATCAAACCGCTAGAAGAAGAGTTAGAAATTGTTGCCGGTAAGATTACCCGTTTGGGCCCAATCAATCTTGCGGCAATTGACGAATATAAAATTGAATCTGAACGTAAAAATTATTTAGATGCGCAAAATGCTGATTTGAATGAAGCATTGGAAACGCTTGAAAACGCAATTCGTCGTATTGATCGCGAAACCCGTACGCGCTTTAAAGAAACTTTTGATCAAGTGAATAAAAGTTTACAGGAGCTATTTCCAAAAGTGTTTGGCGGTGGCCATGCATATTTGGAATTAACCGGAGAAGATTTGCTGGATACCGGTATTACGATTATGGCGCGTCCACCAGGTAAG
>JANPKH010000019.1:0-2662 GCA_031425935.1 Gammaproteobacteria bacterium
GGGCTGCTCAAAATGTGAAAACAGGCGTGCAATTAGGTGCTGTGGGTCTAACTTATTGTTCAGCTTTGGCAGTAGCAGCACGCAATACTTTAATTACGAGCAAAAGTTGGGTAATCACAGGAGATAATATAAATTGCAATCCAATAATAACCTTATCAGCAGCAGTTTTAACGGCTTTCACTTCTTGTGCGGGTTCGGTTTCAGCAGAACAAACTTATACAGTCTCAGGAACAAATTTAACTGCAAATATTGCTATTGCACCACCAAATACAAATTTTGAAATAAGTTTGAGTTCGGGAACTGGTTTCACAAACTCACTTAGCTTAGCACCAACAATGGGAACTGTTGCAACAACAAGCATTTTTGTACGTCAAAGTGCAACAGCTACAAATGGTGCAAGTGGCAATATTACGCACACAACTACAAGTGCAAGCGTAAATAAGCCAATTCCTATAAGTGCAGTAAATCCTTTGCCAACCGTTACAGGCGTGAGTGCAGCTAATGTAAGTACCGCAGCCACTACTTTTAATTTGGTTTATACAGGTATAACAAATTCACCAAATCAATATTCAATTACAGCAGTAGCTCCAACTGCAATGCCAAGTTTTGTAGCTGTTACGAATGCAACTTTGGGGTCTTCGCCTTTGGCAATCACCATTCCTGCAAGTGCAGCGAATACCTATAATTTTAACTTAACAGTTAGAAATGCTACTACAGGTTGCGTTTCGGCAGTTGTTCCCTTTACTTTAACTGTTTCTGGTTGTACAATGTATGTTCGTACAGATGGTAATGATGCTAATAATGGTTTTGCAAACACGCCAGCAGGTGCAAAATTAACTTTGCAAGCAGCTTTTACTGCGATACTTGACGGTTGCACAGTGGTTTTGAACACAGGAACTTATAACGAAACTGTAACTTTAACCAACAAGTCCATTACTTTACAAAGTGTAGGCAACCCAACAGTTCAGGCAATAGTTTTGAATGGAACTGGTAAAACCTTAACTTTAACAGGTGGCTTAAATATTTCGGAAATGTTGGATTTGCAAGTTGGAAATTTGGCAAGCAACGGAAATCTTACTTTATCTGCAACTGCTACAAAACAAGCCATGTTAATTCAAGGTGCAGGTACAAATGTAACAGGAAATGTGAATGTGCAACGCTACCTTCGTGCCAACACAGGAACTACAAGTTTGGGCTACCGTTTCATCAGTTCACCGACAAACAACGCCACTTTAACACAGATTTCAGAATTGAGTCCCGTTGTAAATCCTGCTTTCAATTCAGCAGCTTTCCCTGGTCGTACAGTTCCTTTTCCAACGGTTTATAGCTATAATCCAACTTTGGCAGGAGACCCTGCAAAAACTTTTATCACTTCGCCATTTCCAGAATTTGACAAAGGTTGGGTTTCTCCAAGTACTTTGGGCGATGCAATGAATGTAGGACAAGGTTTTACGGTCAATACTTCGGCAAATCAAGTCTTAGAAATTACAGGAACTGTTAATAACGGAAACATAAATATTCCCGTTGTAGTAGGCAATGCGGCTTCATTAGGTTATAACTTAATTGGAAATCCTTATCCTTCGCCAATTCGTTGGAGTTCAGTTTTGGGCTTGTCATCGGGCGTAAATAATGCAATTTACCAAAATATGGCAACAGGACAATATGCAGGTTCTTGGGCAAGTTATGTAGGTGGTGTAGGTGTAAACGGTGCAACAGACAGTATTGCAGTGATGCAAGGCTTCTTTGTCATTGCAAATGCTGGCGGAAATGTGGTAATGAATAATACAGTTCGTCCAACGATGTATTCAAATCCAAATTCTTTTAGAACAGAAGATGACAAAGTTACAGATAAAAATACAATCAAAAATAATGGTTTGTTGCGTTTGGCAATGACAAATTCAGCTAACAAAACTGATGAAACTGTTGTCTATTTTGCTGATAAAGCAACTGCAAATTTTGATAAACAATTTGATGCGGTGAAATTCCAATTAAATGGTGGCAATTTCCCAAATATTTACACAACAAATGATAAAAGTTTGTTTGCTATCAATGCTTTGCCAAATTTGACAGATGATTTGGTTGTACCTGTTACAGTACAATCTTGGACTGCGGGCAAACAAAAAATTGCAATGACCGAAAAATTGAATTTTTTGCGTAATGTTGATGTCTATTTAAAAGATAAATCGACAAATACATTGCACGATTTGTCAAAAGGTGCTTTTGAATTTACAGCAACTTCTGGTGTGCTTGCAAACCATTTTGAATTGGTCTTTAAACCTCAATTTACAACAGCAGAACTAAACGGAGATAACTTAAATGTCTATCCAAATCCAAGTTCAGAAGTTTTAAATATTTCTATTGGAGATGACTACAAAGGCGAATTAACTTTGCGTTTAATAGATGTTTCAGGTAGAGAAGTTTGGACTGCAAAAGCGGAGAAAACAAGCAAAATCTATGAAAACTCTGTAAATCTTAGTAATTTGGCTTCTGGAACTTATTTATTGGAGGTTTCAGGTGCTAAAAAAATGGTGAAGAAAATTGTGAAACAGTAGAAGTTTGGTTTTAAGTTCTTTAAGTTATAAATTCTAAATTAATTATCATATTTAGAATTTATAACTTAGAATTTGCAAATACTTTCTCTAAACTTAGTTCTACGAATTCG
>JANPKH010000020.1:0-5794 GCA_031425935.1 Gammaproteobacteria bacterium
CCGTCACCGCCGTCACCGCCATTAGGGCCGCCTTTAGAGACAAATTTTTCCCGACGGAAGCTCATGCAACCATTGCCGCCGTTACCAGCTACAACTTGAATCGGGGCCTCATCAACAAATTTCACAATACTCTCCGGGAAAACATATGCCGCCTTAGCGCGCAATCAACCAACTTCTGTCGCCATAATAAAAAAGCCCTATCGACAATGACAGGGCTTTTTTATTGTTCTTCAATCTTCTTGCTTAAGTTACCAAGCAAGGTCATCAAAAGTCAAAATTAAGCAGTAACTGTATTAACAGGAACAATGCTTACATATTGACGATTAAATTCACCTTTGATTTGAAACTTAACATGACCATCAGCCTTGGCGAACAAGGTGTGATCTTTGCCGAGACCAACATTCACACCGGGGTGAAATTTGGTGCCGCGTTGACGAACAATAATGCTACCTGCAGGAATCAATTCACCGCCAAAGCATTTAACACCAAGGCGTTTGGAATGGGAATCGCGACCGTTGCGAGTACTACCACCAGCTTTCTTGTGAGCCATATTCTACTCCTCATTAGCCTTCCGGCTATTAACCATGGATGGCTATTAACCGTTAATGCCAGTGATTTTCACTTCGGTGAACCACTGACGATGACCTTGACGCTTCATTGAGTGCTTACGACGACGGAATTTAATAATTTTCACTTTGTCGGCACGGCCTTGAGCAATAACTTCAGCAGTTACTGTAACGCCTTCTACAACAGGAGCACCAATTCTGATGTTTTCGCCGTTAGCAACAAGGTAAACCTTATTGAATTCAACGATGCCACCAGTGGCGAATTCGATTTTTTCGAGTTTAAGGGTTTCGCCTACCACTACACGATGTTGTTTGCCACCGCTTTCAAAAATTGCATACATACTTTGCTCCAACCTGTTTATTCCAAAGAAACTTGGACTTGGACGACACGAAGTAGCCTAGCGACATGCTTGAGCGTTTGTGACTAGCGTCGTATACCTATTTTCAGGGACGCGGATTGTATGCCAAGCGGCCACCCAATCGCAAGCGGAAAGTCACTCAGCCCGCCATTTAACACCTTTTTAAAGGATCAAGCCAACACAAGTTCGCAAGATTATAACCAGTGACGGCGCTGCCACTCTGCTCGGGTAGGGTCAGCGGCCCGCAATAGAAAAGAACCCAGCATCAGCTCCCAATATAAGATTTCGTATTTCAAATCATTCCAAAAGTTTGCTACGTCGTTGGTTACATAATCACGTACCAACATTGCTTCTTCACGCAACATATCCTCCGCAGTAAGCTCCAACTTAACCAAATCACCTACCTCTTGGTCGAGACCTTCAGTAAGTGCAAGCAAAGTGCTAGCAGCACCTTCACCATCGGAAACTGTTTCTACCTGATTTCTAGAATTGGTATTTTTAATATGCTTCATGGTAATGGCTCCTCGTTAAGACCAGCAAAATACGCACAAGATATTTAAAAGCTTTTTACCCACTCACGCTTTACAGCCCTTATAATCACCGCCTTTCTTAAAACCAGTATAGGCCATTCTCGCCAATGGAAAAAAGTCCCATGCAAGAGCAATACATTCCCGCGCAAGTTGAAGCAGAAGCCCAACAATATTGGGACACCAATCAAAGCTTTAAGGTCGTTGAAGATCGTAGCAAAGAAAAATTCTACTGCCTCGCAATGTTCCCCTACCCCAGCGGCAAGCTGCACATGGGACATGTACGCAATTACACCATCACCGATGTGATTACGCGCTATCAACGTATGCAAGGTAAAAATGTATTGCATCCCATGGGTTGGGATGCTTTTGGTCTGCCCGCAGAAAATGCAGCGATTAAACATAACACTGCGCCTGCCAAGTGGACTTATTCCAACACCGACCACATGCGCACCCAGCTCAAGCAGCTTGGTTTCGGTTTTGACTGGTCACGCGAACTGACTACTTGTAAGCCCGAGTACTACAAATGGGAACAATGGTTTTTTACTCGCTTGTTCGAGAAAGGTTTGGTTTACAAAAAAATGTCTACGGTGAACTGGGATCCCGTTGACCAAACCGTGCTCGCCAATGAACAAGTGATTGACGGGCGCGGCTGGCGCTCTGGTGCTTTGGTCGAGCGCAAAGAAATTCCGCAATGGTTTATCAAAATTACCGCTTACGCCGAAGAATTAATTAACGATTTAGATAAGTTACCCAATTGGCCCGAGCAAGTTAAAACCATGCAGCGCAACTGGATCGGCAAAAGTCGCGGTCTTGATATGCATTTTGATTTGGCTTCGCCGGTTGGCGAATTTACCGGCTTCGATATTTACACTACCCGCCCGGATACGATAATGGGTGTGACCTATGTGAGCCTTGCCGCTGAACATCCTATCGCCAAATTGCTGGCCCAATCCAATCAGGAAAAAGGCAATCCTTCGCTCGCACAATTTATTGCTGACTGCAAAGTGCAATCAGTCGCCGAAGCCGACATGGCAACTATGGAAAAAGCGGGCATGGATACCGGCATCAAAGCGCTTCACCCTATTACGGGCGCGCCCGTTTCAGTGTGGGTTGCTAACTATGTGCTGATGGATTATGGCTCAGGCGCGGTTATGGCGGTTCCAGCTCACGACCAACGCGATTACGAATTTGCAAAAAAATATAACATTGCCATAACTCAAGTCATTACTGCGCAAAATGGAGAAATGATTGATCTCGAAAAAGCTGCTTTTACCGAGAAGGGCCTATTAATAAACTCCGGCGAGTACGATGGCCTGGACTTTAATGCAGCCTTTGATGCAATCGCTACAACGCTGGAAATGGCCAACAAAGGTCAGGTAAAAACCAATTATCGCCTACGCGATTGGGGCGTCTCACGTCAGCGTTATTGGGGTGCGCCTATCCCCATGTACAACTTGCCCGAAGGCGGTGAAATTGCGGTACCGGCGCACAAGTTGCCGGTGTTACTACCAGAAGATGTGGTGATGAATGGAGTGCAATCGCCAATTAAAGCTGACCTCGAATGGCGTAAAGCCGAACTTAATGGCCGTGCAGTTGAAAAAGAAACTGATACCTTCGATACCTTTATGGAATCAAGCTGGTACTACGCGCGCTATACCTGCCCAAACTTCGCGGGAGGGATGCTGGACAAAGCTGCGGCTGATTACTGGTTACCCGTAGACCAATACGTAGGCGGAATTGAGCACGCAATTTTGCACTTACTCTATGCGCGCTTTTTTCATAAATTAATGCGCGATGAAGGCTTGGTAACCTGCGACGAGCCGTTTGAACGCTTGCTCTGTCAGGGAATGGTACTTAAAGACGGCACCAAGATGAGTAAATCCAAAGGCAACACAGTTGACCCGGAAGAGCTTATCAATCAGTACGGAGCAGATACTGTCCGCCTGTTCTCAATGTTCGCCGCACCGCCTGAACAAAGTATGGAATGGAGTGACTCTGGCGTAGCCGGGGCCTACCGCTTCTTGCAACGCTTATGGCGTGCGGTTGAAGGTCACATTAACGCTGGCAAACCCGGCGCTATGGATGTAATTAATTTGCCGCAAGCACAGAAAGATTTGCGCCGCAAAACGCACGAAACAATTCAAAAAGTCAGTGACGACTTTGGTCGTCGGCAAACATTTAATACTGCCATCGCCGCAACCATGGAATTGTTAAACGAAGTAAGCAAACTTTCTGACCGCGCCAATCCCCAAGGTTTGGCAGTAGAGCGAGAAGCGTTAGAAACGGCAATTTTATTGCTAGCGCCGATCGTGCCACACATCAGTCACTCACTCTGGCAAGCTCTCGGTCACAAGCAAATTCCATTAAATGAAGCCTGGCCAAAACTTGACGAAAACGCACTCACGCGCTCAACAGTCGAAGTTGTAGTGCAAGTGAATGGTAAAGTGCGTAGTAAGTTGGATGCTGCCGTAGATTCACCTAAAGAAATTCTGGAGCAAATGGCACTTGCTCAGGAAAACGTACAGAAATTCCTTGAAGGAGTAACAGTACGGAAAGTCATAGTAGTGCCGAACAAATTAGTGAGCATTGTGGCGAACTAGAGGTCCACCCACTAATTTTTTTTAGTTTGTTGGTAGATTTAAAATAAATTTGAGATTGTTATGAAAAAAATTATCGGCTGCATCACTCTTACCTTTCTCACCAGCGCATGCGGTTGGCATTTGCGTGGGGCAGTCGATATGCCGCAAGATTTATCGCAATTGTATATTTCTGCGGTAGAGACACGCAGCACATCAACGAATAAAACAACTACCACATTTTCAACGACTGAATTAATGACTGAATTGCGGCTGCAACTAAAAGCCAATCGCATTAGTGTGATTGACGACAGCAACGCCGCCAATTATCAACTTATTATTTTAGAAGAAAGTATGGATAAGCGAACTGCAGGTGTTGGTACCGACGCACTGAGTAGTGCTTATGAAATCACACTCAAAGCCGATTATGAAATTCGCGCTAAAAATAGCATACTTGTTACTACAACTACGGCAACAAGTATGCGCAGCTTCAATTACAATACCGCCTCTATTAGTAGTTCAGCACAAGAAGAAATGTTACTTGTAAAAGAAATGCGCCGAGATTTAGTGCAGCAAATGTTGCGCCGTCTAAATGCGGTTGTTACGCACCCACAAACTACCAGCAGCGAGCCAAGCAATGGCAAAACTGCGCCCTGAACAATTAAGCGCCGCACTTAATAAAAGCATAGCGCCCATTTACATCGTCACCGGTGATGAGCCGCTGTTAATTCAAGAAACCTGTGATGCGATTCGCGCGGCTGCGCGCAAAGCAGGTTTTATTGAGCGAGACTTGTATCACTGCGATGCACACTTTGAATGGACTCAAGTACTCGCCTCCGCCAACAGCATGTCACTATTTGCTGACAAAAAAATAATTGAACTGCGCATTTCCAATGGTAAGCCGAGCGACAAGGGAAAGGTGTTACAAGAATATGCACAGGCACCCTCAAACGATAATTTATTATTAATTATCACCGACAAGCTCGACAAAGACGCAACCAAAACAAAATGGTTTACTGCACTGGAACAACAAGGTGTGCATATTCAACACTGGTCTATCACACCCGAAAACTTACCACATTGGATTAACCAACGCTTAAAACAAGCAGGGCTTCAAGCTGATGGCAATGCAGTTGATTTACTCGCCTCTCGCATTGAAGGTAACCTCCTTGCAGCGGTACAAGAAATAGAAAAATTAAAATTGTTGGCTTCCGGAAACATTGTCAGCATGGAATTAATGGCTTCTGTTGTGGCCGACAGTGCGCGCTATGATTTATTTGGCTTATCCGATAAGGCCCTGCAAGGCGATGCCAGCGCAGCAGTAAAAACACTGCACGGTTTAAAAGCTGAAGGCACCGATGCGATAGCCATACTCTGGGCTCTCACACGCGACATACGAAGCTTGGTACAAATTTCTTTGGCGATGGCCCAAGGCAAAAACTTTGAAATGTCAGCGCGCCAGGCCGGCGTTTGGGATAAAAAACAACCCTTATTTAAAATTGCGTTGAACCGAATTAAACCCGCGCAACTTCAACAAATGCTGCGCAAAGCTAACGGCATCGATAAAGCAGTAAAAGGCATGCGTAATGCAGAACCATGGGATGAATTGTTGGACTTGCTTTTGAATTTAGCTGGTGTGCAGAGCCTAAATACCTACAATGAAAAACTTAATTTAAGAAACTAACCGCGCTTAAATTAGCTACACTAAAACTCGCTAATTTAAAAACCAACAAAAAAAGTAGACAAAAAATACAACAACCTTC
>JANPKH010000021.1:0-10400 GCA_031425935.1 Gammaproteobacteria bacterium
GCTATGAGCGGTGAGACAAATCGTTTGATCGCTTTGGCTACACAAATTCAAGCAACGCCTGATCCGCGTGAGCTAGATGTACTAGTTTCTACCGGTGAGCAAGTAACCATAGCATTGTTGTGTATGGCGTTGAAAAAACGCGGTGTTGATGCTCGCTCTTACACTGGTGGCCAGGTTCGTATTTTGACTGACAGTGCCTTTAATAAGGCACGTATTCAGGCAATTGATGAAGCGAATATGCGAGCAGATCTTAAAGCTGGGCGTGTCGTTGTTGTTGCTGGTTTTCAGGGCGTTGACGAAAACGGTAATATTACGACGCTTGGTCGTGGTGGTTCGGATACTACTGGGGTAGCATTAGCGGCTGCGCTTAAAGCCGATGAATGCCAAATTTATACAGATGTTGATGGTGTTTATACTACCGATCCGCGAGTTGTATCCTGTGCGCGTCGCCTTGAAAAAATTACTTTTGAAGAAATGTTAGAAATGGCAAGCCTTGGCTCCAAGGTTTTACAGATTCGTTCTGTTGAGTTTGCCGGCAAATACAATGTACCCCTACGCGTGCTGTCCAGTTTTAAAGACGGCCCTGGAACTCTGATTACCCTCGATGAGGAAGATTCAACTATGGAACAACCAATTGTTTCCGGCATAGCATTTAATCGTGATGAAGCGAAAGTGACTGTGGCTGGTGTGCCAGATGTGCCTGGCGTAGCTTCAAAAATTCTTGCACCTATAGGTGCAGCAAATATTGAAATTGATGTGATTGTTCAAAACGTAGCGGCAGATAACACTACTGACTTGACATTTACTGTGCAAAAAAATGATATGAGTAAAGCTGTGGCTGTTCTCGAGAGTGTCGCCAAAGAAATTGGTGCGCGTGAAGTTCGCAGCGACGATAAAATTGCAAAAGTTTCCATCGTAGGTGTTGGTATGCGTTCACATGCGGGCGTTGCCTCGCGTATGTTTACTGCTTTGGCCGCAGACGGTATTAATATTCAAATGATTACTACTTCAGAAATTAAAATTTCTGTAATCATCGATGAGCGTTACTTAGAGTTGGCTGTGCGAAGTTTGCATACCGCTTTTGGTTTGGATGCCGAGCCGACAGAAAGCAGAGTGAAGGGCTAGGCTTAAAATCGTTGGTTTAGTTAGGGCGGTAAAATTTCTGGTAAGAGTTTTACTGGAAAAGTGTTTGGGGGTTTCTTCCTTTTTGCGATGAGTAGATGATACTTAGTTCGAAACGATTTTCGTTCAAAGCGATTTCGTCTTCGGCCGCGAAAGGGGTTAGTAGCGAGTCGATGAAAGGCATGGGAGTCTTTTGTCGTGCTCTTACAGGATTGGTGAAGGAGGTTTAAATGTTAATTTTAACTCGCCGTATTGGTGAAACTTTGATGGTTGGTGATGAAGTCACCGTTACTGTTCTTGGTGTAAAAGGTAACCAGGTACGTATCGGTGTTAATGCACCAAAAGATATAGCGGTTCATCGGGAAGAAATTTATCAGCGCATTCAGCGTGAAAAACAAACACAAGGTCAAGATGACGACGAACAAGTCTAATTTTAATTTTGTTATTTGCTGTGCTCGCTATACATTTCCACTTTTGAACATTGTCGCAGTAGCAGGTGCATCTGCTACTGCGATGATTTATATCTAACCTCATACTCCCTAAAAAATTCAGCAAAGCTGTTTGCATGCTGTGCTAATAATTATGCTTAGAATTAATTTAAATGGCTTTAAGCCTTTGATTTTTTTTGAAATATGATATTATGCCGCTCCTACTGAAGCGGTGATGTCATTTATTTTCGCGCAGTATTTTGGAGAGGTGGCCGAGTGGCCGAAGGCGCTCCCCTGCTAAGGGAGTATACCCTTAACACGGTATCGAGGGTTCGACCCCCTCCCTCTCCGCCATTTGAATTCAACAAAAAAGGCTCAATCGTAAGATTGAGCCTTTTTTGTTTTTATGGTTTATAAAATATGGTTTATAAAAACCGGAATATTGAAATTGTTAATCGCAAGCGAGGGTTAAATTCCCCGTGGCTTGCCACGGAATAGATTTTTGAAACAAAAATTATACCTCGCTGCTTGCGGCGAGGTATTTAATTCCGGTTTTTATAAATCACAAGGCGTTAATTTTTTGAATTTGCTCGCGTAATTTTTCTACTGAAATTTTGTGTTCAGCAATGCGCGCTCGCTCGTTTGCAACGACTTCTGCGGGTGCTTTTTCCACAAAAGCTGCGTTACTGAGTTTAGTCTCCGTTTTTATAATATCTTGTTCCAGTTTCGTACTTTCTTTTGTTAGGCGTGCAATTTCTGCGTCTTTATCAATTAGGCCTGCCATAGGTACCAGAATTTCCATATTGCCTATTAATGTAGTCGCAGACATGGGAGCTTCATCATTTGCATTTAGCCAAGTGATACTCTCTAGTGACGCTAATTTTTTTAAGAATTGTTGATTTTTTTCTAAACGTTGTTGATCGTCTGCAGAGCCATTTTTGAGAAATAGCGGCAAATCTTTGGCGGGAGAGATATTCATTTCGCCGCGAATATTGCGTACGCCCAAAATAACTGCTTGCAACCATTCCACATCACTTAAAGCTTGTTGATCAATTTTACTGTCGTTTGCTTCTGGATAGTGAGCCAACATAATGGTCTCACCTGTTGCGCCCGCCAGTGATTTAATTTTTTGCCAAATCTCTTCAGTAATAAACGGCATCAGTGGGTGCGCCAAGCGCAAAATAGTTTCAAGCACGCGAATTAATGTGCGGCGTGTACCTTTCTTTTGTGCATCCGTAGCATTTTCATTCCAGAGTACAGGCTTGGATAATTCCAAATACCAATCGCAATATTCATTCCATACAAATTCGTAAATAGCTTGTGCTGCCAAATCTAAACGATAGGTATCCAAATGCTCATTAACTGATTTCTCTGCTAGTTGTAATTTGCTAATAATCCAGCGATCTGCCAGAGACAACTCATAATCAGTCGCGCCATCTTGTCCGCAGGCCGCTCCCGACATCCTGTCTCCCTCGGCACTTGTACTTCCCTGTACATCGTCTTGTTCATCGCAATGCATCAATACATAACGCGTGGCATTCCAAATTTTGTTACAAAAATTGCGATAACCTTCAACGCGACCCATATCGAATTTGATATCGCGACCAGTGGATGCGAGCGAACAAAAGGTAAAGCGCAACGCATCAGTACCGTAAGCTTGAATGCCTTCAGGAAATTCTTTGCGCGTTTGCTTTTCAATTTTTGTGGCGTCTTTAGGATTCATTAAACCGGTGGTGCGTTTTTGCACTAGTGTTTCTAAATCGATACCATCAACAATGTCGAGCGGATCCAAAACATTACCTTTGGATTTCGACATTTTTTGGCCCTGGTTGTCGCGGACCAAGCCATGCACATAAACTGTTTTGAAAGGAATTTGCGGTGTGCCATCTTCATGCTTCACTAAATGCATAGTGAGCATAATCATGCGCGCAACCCAAAAGAAAATGATGTCAAAGCCGGTAACTAATAAATCAGTCGGATGAAATTTTTTCAAAAATTCAGTTTGTTCTGGCCAGCCCAATGTTGAGAATGTCCATAACCCGGAACTGAACCAAGTATCTAAAACGTCTTCATCTTGATTTAAAATAATATCAGCACTGAGATTATGTTTGCTGCGCACTTCCGCTTCGTTGCGGCCAACGTATACTCTACCGCTCACGTCGTACCATGCTGGAATACGATGTCCCCACCAAAGTTGACGACTAATACACCAATCCTGAATGTCGCGCATCCATGAGAAATACATATTCTCGTATTGCTTTGGCACAAATTGAATTCGACCATCTTCAACTGCTGCTATAGCGGGTTCGGCTAGTGGCTTAGTGCTGACATACCATTGATCAGTTAACCAAGGTTCGATAACTACACCTGAGCGATCGCCCCGCGGAACTTTTAACGCGTGGTCGTCAATTTTTTCGAGTAAATTTGCAGCTTCAAGTGCTGCAACAATTTGTTTGCGTGCTTCGTAGCGGTCAAGTCCGGCGTATTCAGCAGGTAACGAATTGTTTGCAGTGGTATTTAAGCTGCCATCAAAATTAAATATGTGTGCAATTGCAAGTATCGCTGCATTTTTGTCGAGTACGTTAATGAGTGGCAGGTTGTGACGTTTGCCAACTTCGTAATCGTTAAAATCATGCGCAGGTGTAATTTTTACGCAGCCTGTGCCGAAGTCGCGATCAACATAATCATCGGCAATAATTGGAATTAAGCGATTTACTAAAGGCAATAAAATACATTTGCCAATGAGCGATTGATAGCGTTCATCGTTTGGGTTGACTGCAACAGCGCTGTCGCCCAACATGGTTTCCGGGCGCGTAGTGGCCACGATTAAATAATTTTTACCGTCGGCAGTAGTAGCGCCATTCGCAAGCGGATAACGCAAATTCCACATGAAGCCTTTTTCATCGTGATTTTCTACTTCCAAATCAGAAATTGCGGTGTGCAGTTTAGGGTCCCAATTTACTAAGCGTTTGCCGCGATAAATCAAGCCATCTTCATGCAAGCGTACAAATGCTTCTTGTACAGCAGTTGATAATCCGTCATCCATCGTAAAGCGTTCGCGGCTCCAATCCACTGATGAACCTAGTCGGCGAATTTGGCGCGTAATAGTTCCCCCGGATTGTTCTTTCCACTCCCACACTTTTTCAAGGAATTTTTCGCGGCCTAAATCGTGACGGCTTACGCCTTGCAACGCGAGCTGGCGTTCAACCACCATTTGCGTGGCTATGCCCGCGTGGTCTGTGCCCATTTGCCAGAGCGTGTCATCACCTTTCATGCGGCGATAGCGAATGATAGTATCCATCACCGTGTTATTAAATCCGTGGCCCATGTGTAAACTACCTGTCACATTGGGTGGTGGAATCATCATGCAATAGGGTTTGCCAGTACCTGCAGGTTTGCTTGTGCTAGTGGGTTTAAAGTAGCCTTGCTCTTCCCAGGTTTGATACCATTGGCGTTCGATAGTGTGGGGTTGATAGGTTTTTTCCATAGCAATCTAGGCTCTTTTAGATTATTGCAACTGTCGCAGTTTCATAGGGTACAAAATATCGGCGCATTATATCGATAATGATTTATTTTAAATACGGTTCATGGTTAGAAGAGTTATTCAATAGGTTGAAAAATGACAATAGTTTGCCAATAAAACATGCCTGTTAAACATGTCAGTAAAATAGTTAGATAATGAAAAACGTAAGTCTAAAAACCGCATCAAATTAAAATATTCTTTATAATATTGCCTTACATTAATTCTATATTTAGGTCTGCATGCAAAATACAATTGTTCCTTTTCTGGTTAAATGCTTTGGATATCTTCCTCTTGGTGCTGTGCGGATTATCGGTGCTCTAATTGGTAGAGGTATGTGGACTTTAAAAGGGCGTGACTATCGCGTCAGCCTCAAAAATATACAGTTATGTTTTCCTGAGCTCAAAAAAAATCAACAATTGCAGTTGGCGAAAGAGAGTTTAATTGAGACGGCCAAAACAGCTGCTGAGGCGGGTGTTATTTGGCACAATTCATGGGCATGGCTACAAACAAAAATTGTGGCGGTTGAAGGCGAAGATATTTTACGAGCTGAACTGGGTTTGGGCAAAGGTTTAATTGTACTTGCACCCCATCTGGGTAATTGGGAGGTGGTTGCACCTTATTTGGCTAGTGTTGCACCATTAACTGCTATGTATAAACCGTTCCCTATCCCAAAATTGGACAAACTTATTTACGCTGGCCGTAGTAAATTAAATATCAGTATGGCACCGACCAATCGTAAAGGTGTCAGTATGCTGTTAAAAGCGTTGCAGGCGGGTACGATTGTAGGCGTTTTACCTGATCAAAATCCCGAGAAAGGCGCTGGCGGCGAAGCTGTTCCATTTTTTGGGCGTTTGGCAATGACTATGAGTCTGGTGCATTCGCTGATGAATCGCACCCAGTGTCGAGTACTTGCGGTTTTTGCAATGCGTGTAACGGGCGGCTATAAGTTAATTACCATGCCTGTGGCAGCAGAAATTTATAGCGAAAATATTCATGAATCTTTGCACGGAATGAATAAGAGTGTCGAGCAATGTGTGCGCGTGGCTCCTGCGCAATATCAATGGGAATACAACCGATTTCGAAAATTGCCTGCAGCTACTACAGCGGCTTGTTCGTCAGAAAAAAAATAAAATTAAGTAAACTAAAATGCAAGATAACTAAAAATTAAAAATATTATAGTTAAACAATTATTGATCGATGGCGGCTGTGTATGAAGTTAAAAGAATTTCCTGGTTCGATCTGGCGAGCGTTTCAATTATCTCGTGTAAGCATTCAATCATTGCATAATGAATCGGCACCAAGTTTGCCCATTATTGTTTCGTTTACATCAATTCCTTCACGTTTTCATGTAATCCATTTAACGGTGCGCAGTATATTAGCTGGGTCGCATAAGCCAGAAAAAGTTGTGCTCTGGTTGCATGAGTCGTTACAGCAGCGAGTACCGGAAAGTATTGTTACACTAATTGGCGATAGATTTGAAATTCGTTATGTGGCTGATGATTGTCCGCATTTAAAATTAGTACATAGCCTACAATCGTTCCCAGAAAAATTAATTGTTACTTGTGATGATGATTTAATGTATGCGCCAGGTTGGCTTAATGCACTTTACCAGGATCACTTAAAATATCCTGCAGATATTATTGCCAATGAATGTCGTGCGGTTGCTTACGATGAGGCAGGCGGAGTACGCCCTTATTATTATTGGTACAAAGAAAATAAAAAAGGCGCGACTTATGATGCGATTTTGCCGTTGGGTTATGCCGGAGTTTTATACCCACCGCATTGTTTGCATGATGATGTTTGCAAAGCCGATTTGTATTTGAAGCTCGCACCTAAAGCCGATGATTTATGGTTTAAAGTCATGGCGTTATTAAAAGGCACAATCGCACGTTGTACCTCACATCCAGTGGCAAAACCCATACCTATTTTTAATTCTCAGTCAGTTTCATTAAAAGCAACTAATGTAAAGCAAGATGGTAATCGTCTGCAGTGGGAGGCCATTGCCAATCACTACCAATTGCCTGCCTTTGCTCCTCTTCAGTTGCCAAAAAATAATGACTAGTGATCTCGCTGTATTGCCAATTGATGCCGTTATCACTTGGGTAGATGGTAGCGATCCCGCACACAATGCGAAATTAGAAGCTTGTTTTGGCAAAAAAAAGGAAGTTCGTCCTGTTGGTGCAAATGCCAGTCGTTTTCATGATTCTGGAGAAATTAATTATTGCGTTGCTTCGCTATTAAAATTTGCACCTTGGTTGCGCACCATTTTTATTGTCACCGATGCGCAATCGCCTCCGTTGATGCAGCTCATTGCTAATACTTCGTATGCTGATAAAATTAAACTAGTGGATCATCGCGATATTTTTTCTGGGTATGAACAATATTTACCTACGTTTAATACGCGTTCGATTACCACTATGCTGTGGCGTATTCCCGGGTTGGCGGAAAATTTTCTGTATCTTAATGATGATTTTGTTTTAATTAAACCAGTCTTGCCTGAGTACTTTTTTCAAAATGACAAAGTAGTTATACGCGGTAGCTGGAGAACATTTTCAGAAAATCGATGGGATAAAAAAACTATTAATTTCTTTAAGTCCTTGCTTAGAAAGCCACTGATTGATATAAAAAAACGTACATCTTATGCCGCAGCAATTGAGTTGGCGGCTAAAGTTATCGGCTTTGAAAATAAGTATTATGATTTGCCTCATAATCCTCATGCCTGGAAAAAATCCATTTTAGAAGATTTTTATTTTGCGCATCCGGAAATTTTGCATGCGAATAGCTGCGAAAAATTACGTTCGCCGCAACAATTTGTTAGTGAAAGCTTGATGGCCCATTTAGCAATTGCGCAGCAGAAAGTTATATTCGATAATGTTTACAAAACGTTGCATTTGAAGCCTGGTGAGCAAGGCATTGCTAAGATTAAAAATAAATTAGCATTAGCTGATGCTGATAAGAATTTTGTTTTTGCGTGTGTGCAAACATTGGAGAAGGCATCACCAGATTCGCAAGCATTGATATTAGCGTGGCTTAACCGTCGCGTAGGGCGTCTTGAGGTGTGATGCTGGAAACAATAACAAATTAATGGACTATTTATACTTTTGGGTTACCTGTTTTTATAATTCCATTTTCATTCCAATAGCGTCCGGTTTTTTTGACATCATTGCGAATTGCATAATTTTTTTTCCACGTTTCGGGGTTGTCGTAAGCGCGGGGATGATCTAAGTGCAAACAAGCAATGCTGTAACGAACTTGCTTGCCTTTTAAGCCAAAATTATACAAGCGTTCGCCAAGCTCGCGATCCAGGCCGCCGTATTGCATATCCTCATTAAAGCCGTTGCAAGCTTTAATTGCTTCAGTCCATGTTGAACTATTCATGCCATTCCAGGTTGCTTTGGTGGGAGTTATCGCGTTTAAAAAAGCTTTTATGGTTTTATTTTTTATTAGCTTCCACAATTTATGATTGCCGGGTTGGCCGTGGCTGATAAGCCATTTCCGCTCGAAAACTTCTCCGCTTGCAATATTTTTTTTATTAATAACATTAGATACGGGCGTGGTTAATTTTACATATCCGCCTGATAAAAAATAACCTGGTTCTGCCAGTTCTTCGTGTAAGGCGATAAAGTTTGGTTCTGGAATGCAATCTCCGTCGGTAAAAATTAAATAATCACAATCGGTTTGGGCGATTGTTTTATTAAGAATTTGGCATTTTTGGAAACCTTTGTCTTCATGCCACAGGTGTTCGATGTTCAGGGCGTTGCGCGCTTTGAAAGACTCAATGACATCGCGCGTAGGCTGGCCCGAACCATCATCAGCAATGAGCACCGTAAAATTTTTCTGTGATTGTGCTTCATAACCAAACAATACATTTTTTAGCCAAAGCGGCGAGTTGTAAGTGGTAATAACGACGCCTATTTTTTGTGGTTTCATCGCGCAATTTTCTCGCTAGATAGCTGTAATTTTTCGGTGAGCGTCTGCCAAACCCGTTCTGGTTTTATACCAATCATGCAAGGTGGAGTATCAGTGCTGCTTTCATCCAGCCATTTGCACTCGCGTTTATGGCAGGGCATGCAATGTAGTGGCTGTTCTAGTTGCAAGTTGCTGGTGTGCGTGCCAATCAATCCCACTTTAACGGGTGAGGTTGCACCATAAAGTGCAATCGTGGGTGTTTCCAATGCTCCTGCCAAGTGAGAAAAGCCGGTGTCCAATCCCACTACCGCGGCTGCCTCAACCAATTTTTCGGCAATGGTGGTAATACTTAAGCGTTGTTGAGGTCGAGAGGCCTGTGGGTTAGCAGCAATAATGTCATCAGCAATTTCTTGTTCGTTCGCGCTGCCCCACATAATTTCTACTTCGTAACCTTGTTCAATTGCAAGCGCAGTTAGTTTTTGCCAATGCTGGGTGGACCATAATTTAGTGATCCAGCTAGTGCCAATAATAAAAATAAGCTTCTGTGCGTTTTTGTGTACATGAGAAAAGTTTTGGTTAATGCCAAAATTTAACGTGGGACTAGGCGTGTAATTAAAAACATTGCTGAGTAATTGTCGAGTACGTTCTACGGCGTGTTGATTTTTTGTGACGTAGTATTTTTTATGATAAAAATAACTTGCGATAGACTCTCGTGAAGAGCTTCTGTCAAAGCCATGAATGGCTTTTGTATTGATCATCTTTGCTATTAGTGCGCTTTTTATTAAACCTTGCGCATCCACGACTAAATCATATTCCTGTTCACGTAAAGAGTTACGCCAAGCTTTAAATTCGTGCCAGGTTGTTCTGTTGCGCTCTTTCATCCACCGTCGCAAATGAATGGGTATCACGCGGTGAATGGCTGGGTGCCAAGCAACAATTTCCGCAAAGCTATCTTCTACAACCCAATCAATTTTAACATTGGGGAAATGATTTTTTAAATCCGTAATTGCCGGAAAGGTGTGGAAAATATCGCCCATGGAAGACATTTTAATTAATAAAATATTCATAAACTACATCCATGTAGTTTACCCTTCGGGCAGCTGCGCTGTGCAAATTGCTCCTGCAATTTGTCATAAACATTTCCCTGTGGTTTACCTTTAAGGCAGCTGCGCTGGTCATAGATTTTTAAGTGATGTGATTCCATCATTCGCCTGAAGTTGTTGCTGAATGTTAAAGGTAGTTTTTGTAAGATTTTTCTTCAATTAATTCAGAACCAAAGGCGATATTGATATCTTTTTTTACGGCGGCGCGTTGGTCGTTGGTGACATACACTGCGCGGGCAAGTTGAATAAATTTATCGCTGAAATCTTTTGCATATTCACAATCGCGTATGTAGTCTTCTATAACCCATAATTCCT
>JANPKH010000022.1:0-17823 GCA_031425935.1 Gammaproteobacteria bacterium
TTAAAGCCAGCGAGACCCAGGAAGAACTAGCCGCGCTGAATGCTGATCTAATGGTGGTGGTTGCTTACGGATTAATTCTGCCAAAAGTCATATTGGATGGTCCCCGTCTTGGGTGTATTAACGTCCATGCATCTATTTTACCGCGTTGGCGCGGGGCCGCCCCAATCCAACGCTCGATTGAGGCAGGTGATGCGGAAACTGGCGTTACCATAATGCAAATGGATGTGGGGCTGGATACTGGCGACATGCTGATTAAAGTAATGTGTCCGATTTTAAGTACAGATACAGGTGGAAGTTTGCATGATCGACTCTTAACAATAGGTGCGCCTGCACTTCTTGACGCGCTAGATCAGATTCAAATTGGCACAGTAAAGCGTATAAAACAGGATGATAACAACAGCAACTACGCGCCAAAACTCAGTAAGGAAGAAGCGGCACTTAACTGGAATTTTTCGGCTTTCGAGCTGGAACGCAAAGTGCGGGCATTTAATCCATTCCCGGTTGCCTACATTAAACTTCAAGGGGCGGAAAATGACGCACGGATTCGTGTTTGGGCAGCCAACGCCACAATGACATTTGCTCCCGCCCCTCGGGGCAGCATCACTCAGATTTCCATTGATGGCTTATGGATTGCGTGTGCAGAGGGGCAGTTAATTCTCGAAGTTTTGCAGCTTCCCGGAAAAAGGGCTTTAAGCGTTACTGAGCTTTTGCGCGGTCATCCAAATTTATTCAAAGTCGGCGATTTATTGGAGATGCCAGAATGCTAAGTGTTCGCGCGGCTGCCGCGCAAATTATTAGCCAGGTTCTGCGTGGCCAGGGTTCGCTGTCAAGTCTTTTGCCTGTTGTCCAAAACCAAGTTGCTGAAAAAGATCGACCACTTTTACAAGAGTTGTGCTTTGGCACTTGTCGGTTTCAACCGCAACTCAGCGCATATGTGGAATGCTTGGTTGATAAACCTTTGCGCGTTAAAGACAGCGATATTCAAGCACTGCTTTTGTTAGGCCTCTACCAATTGCTGCACACCCGTATCCCCGACCACGCTGCGCTTGGCGAAACTGTAGAAGTGGCGAATACATTGAAAAAACCTTGGGCGACTAAGCTTATCAACGGGGTATTACGCACTTTTCAGCGCGACAAAAGCAAATTAGATAAGCTCCTTAACCTGAATCTAGCGTTTCAGACAAATCATCCCGCATGGCTCGAAGGCGCTTTACGTAAACAGTGGTCATTGCAGATGGATGACATTATCGCCGCTAATAATGGCCATCCACCGTTTACATTGCGCTTGAATACTCGCCACGTAAGTAGGGACCGATACTTAGCAATATTAGATGAGGCCGGTATCCGAGCGAAAGCTACGCGCTTCAGCCCCTACGGCATCACGTTGGAGCAGCCTTGTGATCCGCGCAAGCTACCGTTATTTGTTGATGGTAGTGTTAGTGTGCAAGATGAGGCGGCACAGTTAAGTGCTGATTTACTCCAGTTATCCCCAGGCATGAAAGTGCTAGACGCTTGCTGTGCCCCTGGGGGCAAAACTGGACATATGCTTGAGTTAGAGCCAAGCATATTAGTCACAGCTTTAGATAGTGAAGAGCGCCGTTTAAAACGTGTGCATGAAAATCTACTGCGTTTGGGGGTGAGCACCCCTGCATTCAACATCAAAGTCCTTTGCGGCGATGGGACAAAACAGAGTTGGTGGGATGGTGAATTATTTGATCGAATTCTCTTAGATGCGCCCTGCTCTGCAACAGGGATTATTCGTCGTCATCCTGATATCAAAGTATTACGGAATCATGAGACATTCGATCAGCTCGTTGAGCTGCAGGGCCAATTGCTAAAAAATCTTTGGCAAATGCTTAAGCCTGGCGGGGTGTTGTTATATGTGACCTGTTCGGTGATGCCCAAAGAAAATACTCAAGTAATTGAATCATTCATGGCACAACGTGCTGATGTTTCATGCGACGAATTATTAGTCGAGTGGGGAATAAAGCAACCTTATGGTCGCCAATTACTCCCGAATGTGGAAGGACATGATGGATTTTATTATGCGCGTTTACGGAAAATTTAAAATTAAGGAAATGTAGGCAACTGCTACTCCCGGATCGAGCTTATAAATATCACTTTGATGAAGATTCGAGTATGAAAAATTTTTTAAAAATAATCTGTTGTCTGACTTGTATATTCGCTCTTAAGTCACGAGCTGATTTTGCAAGTGCGCTACAAGATTATGAAAGTCAAAAGTTTCCGGAAGCGATGCAAGAATTTAAGCGCCTTGCGTTACTCGGGCACAAGCAATCGCAATTAAATGTTGGCGCTGTGTATGTTCGTGGTGAAGATGTTGAGAAAGATGTGGTTACTGCCTACGCATGGATGGCTTTATCGGCTGAAAATAACAATGCTGATAGTATGCGCATGCGCGATATTGTTTTTTCAAAACTTGATGAGCAACAAAAAATAAAGGCGAAAACAAAATCGACGGAGATGATAGCAACTTATGGCAATCAAACTCTTCAAGCTACGCTGCTTCCAAAATATTCGGCAGAAAAAACTAAAGTACGTTACTCATCCTGGAAAGGTATGCCAAATTTTCCAGATTCCGCTATTTCAGAAAAATTCGTAGAATTTAAACTGGAGTGTGACCTAGATAAACAGGGATATATCCGTAACTACACATTTTTAAAGATGGAAGGCGTAAAAGACCCGCAAAAGCTGGCTGATTATTTGGCCACAATGAAAAATTATCCGCAAAAATTAAACAACAACCCAATTTGGGCATTTAATTCTATCTATGGAGTAATAGGTGCTAGCCATGGTAGAGGTAAGCAAATTGAGGCAGCGGTAAACGAAGATATACGCGAAGGCTTTTCCCCAGAAATTGATTGGTTAAATGCCGAAAATATTTATCAGCATGCAAAAGCACTCAATTATGGAAGACCTTCAGATAAAATTAAGCAGCAGCGAGGGTTGCTGGTTTTGCATGCGGCACAAATGGGGCACATTAAGGCACAATCGGAAATGGCGCTAGATACACTGTATGGAAGGGGTTATGAATTAGATCGTAAAAAAGGAACTGCCTGGCTCTTGACCTCGGCCGAATCAAAAGATAATACGGCGTTATATTTAGCAGCATCTGTACTTTATGAAGGAGAGATTGTCGATCTGGATAAACTCAAAGCGGTTGAGTTTTTGCAACAAGCAACAGCTCAGCAACATGCGAAATCTAAAATGAAGTTAGCGTGGATTTTAGCTACCGAAAAAGATCCAGCCATTTATAATCCGCAAAAAGCGTTACAGTTAGCCAAAGAGGTTTATCCAGATTATCTGGATCGTATCACTGCTTATGAAACGCTCGCTGCTGCACAAGCAGCAAATGGATTATTTGATGATGCGGTTACAACACAAGAAGCAGCAGTCGTTTATGCAAAAGATGCTGATGGTAGGCTAGCCGAAGCGAAGGGCCGTTTAAGTCTATACAAACAACATGGCCGATGAACCCGTGTTTATCGGCCGGCTTTTTATAAGACTATATATTCGATTAGATAACCATTATCCCATCTGCTTCAACAAGTGAGGCACGTGGTAACTGGCTAATTCCAATGGCCGCACGTGCGGGGTAAGGTGCGTTGAAATATTGGCTCATAACTTCATTTACAATTGGGAAGTTGGCTAAATCTGTTAAATAAATATTTAACTTCACTATGTGTTGTAAATCGCCATCGGCAGCAATACAAACGGCCCGCAGATTTTTAAATACCTGATGTGCTTGGGCGGCGAAATCACCTTCAACTAATTGCATCGTTTTAGGGTCAAGCGGAATCTGGCCCGACAAATATACAGTATTGTTCACTTTTACTGCCTGTGAGTAGGTGCCTATTGCGGCGGGGGCATTGTCGCTGTGAATAATGGCTTTATTAGTCATGAGAAACCTATTAGTTAGATAGTGGGAAGTAGGCGTAAGAAGTAAGAAATTAGAAATACTGCTTGAAAAAGCAATTCACGATATTATAACCAGCGTTTTCAGAATCGGCATTCATTTCAGGTTCATTTGTTTAGATTAGAGTTCAGCTACCGATTATTTTTGTTGCGATCATCGCGTTTTTATAGGATTACCATGAATCACGTTAAAGCTTTTACTGCCCCTTTATTATTAATATGTTTTTCTTTTTTTGTACAGACAGGTGTATTTGCCCAAGAGCGACAAGCCAATTTTACTAGTGATTTCGAAGGCGATGCGCAAAAGTGGTCGCTTGTTTATGGTGCTGAATTAAGCTCTGGGCAAGCGCATTCAGGTACGAATTCCGTCAAAATTGAAGGTGAAGCCTCCATCCGTACTAAATCCTCTGTTGCTGAGTCAGGTACGTTAGAGTTATGGGTTCGTACTTCTGCAGCAGTGACGAGCTATAAAATAAAAGTCCTGGTCAATAGTTCGCTTAGTAATGATGCTGGCTGGGTTCAAGTTGGGATGGTGGAAGCCAGTAATAGCGATACCGAATATCATGCGAAACGTATTTCAGTGGATGATCCTGCAAAAAAATATGTGCGTTTAGATATTGAAGCCATCAATGGCACCATCGAATTAGATGATATTTCAATTGATAGAATTTTATTAAGTACGGCACTGCAAAAAAATCAGCAAGTGGTGTTAGATGAGTTGCTTGTTAAATTGCGCGAGGATAACACCTATCAAATGCAAGTTGATGCGGTACGTACACTGGGTAATAACTACACTTCGCAACTTGAAGTACAGCGTCAATATATCGAATATGCTAACGGTATTTACTCAACTACTTCGTTAGTGCTCGCGACTTCCGAGCGCAGTAAAATGGCTAATCCTTTGGCGTATAGTACGTTTAAAAAAGTAATTGATGATATGAAAAAAGTATCATCACCTATTCAAAAAACGCGACTTGAATCTTTAGTCCGTCCTTTTGGTGATATTGCTACTGCTTCACTCAACGTCGTTACTGCGGGCGCTTTTACGGCATTCGCCGAACCCTTTAAATCGATTATCGCGACTACCTTTGCTAAATCATCTTATGAGAATGCCGACATTAGCAAGGATGCAAAAAAATATGCTGAAAAAAATGGTTTAGCAACTTATGAAACAGCAGAAAAATTTTTGGGTGAGGTTGAAAAAGAATTGAATACGGTCAATTTGTTAGATCGAGATTTATTAGAAATTCAAAATGACGTCGATAAATACCGCAAAGATTTAAGCAAACATTTGAAAGATTATTTAATTTACGGTGGTCAGGATCGCATGCAAGAAAATTATAATCGGGTAATGAGTAAAGATGACCAGATTCGTGCAGGTGCATTAAAAGATATTAGTGAAGGTTTTACAAAACATGCGGAAGCATTGCAAACGCGCTCAAGCTCTAATGCGCAGCTTGTGCAATTTATGTTGAAGGCCACAGATAATATTGATCAGTTGCAAGAATATAAAGAACGTTTTAATCAAATTACGTCTGCGATGATCACGTATTACGATAAATTTGATCACTCAATCGCGCCCGATCAAAACCCTTTCACCAATCCAGAAGATCGTAAGTCGTGGGAAAAGCATGCGCAAAAAACTCGTGATTATATTCAGAAGTCAAAAGAAGCATTCAAGAAAGCGTATTTATAAAGTTAATAAATGTTGATATAAAAAAAGCCTGCATCGCAGGCTTTTTTTATTTAGTTTTTACTGCGTTGAATTTTTATCACAAAACCCAGCAAACGAATTCGCCGCAAAATATTGGCGAGATGGACGCGGTGATGCACGCCGATGCATAAATTTATCACGCTATTGTGGGCATCGCGTTCATGCACGTTGATGTGTTCAATGCTGCCACCCTGTTCGGTGATGCGTGTGGCAAGCGTAGCGATAATTCCGCGCTCACTTTCTACTTCTACACGCACATCTACCAAAAATTCACCGCTAACATTTGCTGCCCAATTCACATGGCTAATTTTATCGGAGCTGTTGCGCGCTTCTGTAATGTTGCGGCAATTTTCTTGATGGATAACGAGGCCCTTTCC
Organism: Gammaproteobacteria bacterium; assembly: GCA_031425935.1. GTDB lineage: Bacteria > Pseudomonadota > Gammaproteobacteria > Pseudomonadales > Cellvibrionaceae > Cellvibrio. The sequence goes on from JANPKH010000022.1 coordinate 6,025, forward strand.
TGAACTGATGTGACCAATGATAGGATCGCCAGGGATGGGCCGGCAGCAGCGTGCAAAACTAATCATCATGCCGTCGGCTGCATCGATGGTTATTGGCGCGTTGCTATTGTTCGCACGAGATTTATTGTCTGAGTCTGGTTTAAGTAATTTTGCAATGGAAGCAGCGACACGATTGCCTAGGCCGATATCTTCCTGCAACGCTTCGATGGATTCAACTTTCGTTTCAAACAATAATTTTTGCTGTTGTTCATCAGTGAGATGCTCGTAATCCATTTGCACATCGTTGAAAGCTTTGATTAACAAGCGACGGCCGAGAGCAACCGATTGATGGTGACGCTGCCCTTTTAGAAAGTGACGAATTGCACTGCGTGCTTTCCCCGAGACCGCAAAATTAAGCCAGTTAGGATTAGGCTGTGCACCTTGCGCAGTCATGATGGTAATTTTTTGCCCACTCAACAAGGGTTGCGATAATGGCGCCAAGCGCCCATTAATACGGCAAGCAACGCAAGCATTCCCAATGTCTGTATGCACTGCATAAGCAAAATCTACTGCAGTCGCCCCAGTGGGTAATTCCACAATTTTACCTTTAGGGGTAAATACGTAAACCTCATCAGGAAAAAGATCAATTTTCACATTCTCGATAAATTCGAGAGAGTCACCCGCATTGCTCTGCATTTCCAACAAGCCTTGTACCCACAAGCGTGCACGGCTATGGCTGGCGCTAATGGTGTTGACGTCGTTGCTGGATTTATACAGGAAGTGCGCTGCGATACCACTGTTGGCCATTTCGTCCATTTCTTTGGTGCGGATTTGCACTTCAATCGGTACGCCATGCATGCCGACTAAAACCGTGTGTAGCGACTGATAGCCGTTCGCTTTGGGGATGGCGATATAGTCTTCAAATTCGCCTGCAACGGGCTTATAAAGATTGTGAACCACGCCCAAGGCGCGATAGCAAGTATCCACGCTGTCCACAATAATGCGAAACGCGTAAACATCCATAATTTCTTTAAAAAATTTCTTTTTCGTGCGCATTTTTTCGTAAATGCTAAACAGATGTTTTTCACGGCCGATCACAATAGAAGTGAGATTTTCGCTGGCTAAACGTTTTTCAAGTGCCGCTTGAATTTGTTCTACTAATTCTTTGCGATTACCGCGCGCGCTTTTAAGCGCTGCTTGCAAACGCGTGGCACGAAGAGGATACAACGCATAAAAACCGCGATCTTCTAATTCTAACCGCAAGTCGTTCATACCTAAGCGATGTGCAATAGGTGCATATATTTCAAGTGTTTCTTTTGCAATGCGACGCTTTTTATCGGCAGGCATAGCGCCGAGAGTACGCATATTATGTAAGCGGTCTGCCAGCTTGACCAGAATTACTCGCAAGTCTTTGGCCATTGCCAGCGCCATTTTCTGAAAATTTTCTGCCTGTTTTTCGGCGTGAGATTCAAACTCAATTTGCGTTAATTTACTAACTCCATCCACCAAATCAGCAACTGGCTCGCCAAATTGTTTAGCAATAGCTTTTTTGCTGATGCCGGTATCTTCAATCACGTCATGTAGCATTGCCGCCATCAAACTTTGGTGATCCATATGCATGGTGGCGAGAATATCGGCGACAGCGAGGGGATGGGTTATGTAGGCTTCGCCACTGCGGCGCTTTTGGCTGTCATGCGCTTGCTCAGCATAATAATAAGCACGCCGCACCAAATTAATTTGGGGAGCTTCCAGATAAGACGAAAGCCGATGGCTTAAGGCTTCAATGGTTTGCAATGCCGTACTCCGAGAATGAATGGCAAAATAGAAAGATTGAATTTATACGGATACTAAAGCGCTGAGCTTGCTTGTGGCAAGTGATTAGCACGCTAAATAATACAATTGGGTAGATAGAAAAAAATAAGGCCATCATTTGATGGCCTTATTTGGAATCTCAAACAAAAATTACTTTGAGATTAAATTTCGTTGTCGTAAACACGCTCAGGTTTTGGCTGTGGCAAAGTGTCTTTTTCTAATAAAATACTTGAATCGATAAAGCCTTCTTCAATTTCACGCAAGGCAATAACGGTAGGCTTATCATTTTCAGGGCTAACGAAGGGTTCCTTGCCGCCAATCGCCAATTGACGAGCGCGCTTGCTGCTTACCATCACTAACTCAAAACGGTTATCCACTTTAGACAAACAATCTTCAACTGTAATACGTGCCATAACTTGTTCTCAATATAAAAAATGTGATTCAAAAGGTGTAGTGCAAAAAAGCGCGATTCGGAAAGGTGCGCATTATGCGCTAGATGGGGTAAGGCTGCCAACCATACTCCATATGTTTATAAAAAGAGCAGCTGGAAAATCGCAAATTAAGCCAACAATTCCTGAATTAAGCCGATATGCCGTTCAACTTGCCGTGCTAAACGGAGATGCTGACTCGTAATGAGTGCCTGAAACTGGGCTAATGCCGTGGTGAAATCATCATTCACAATAAGGTAATCCGCTTCAATATAATGCGACATTTCACTGATTGCCTCACTCATACGCAACTCAATCACACTGGCGTCGTCCTGACCTCGGCCCGTTAAGCGCTGGCGTAAACATGCTAATGAGGGGGGCAAAATGAACAGGCTTACCGTTTCCGGCATTAGCTTGCGCACTTGCTGGGCACCCTGCCAATCAATTTCCAGAATAACATCCACGCCTTGCTTAAGAGTATCCATTACCCATTGTTGCGATGTGCCGTAGTAATTATTAAATACCCGAGCGGATTCCAAAAAAGCACTAGCCTCAAGCATCTGTTCAAATACGGTGTGATCAATAAAATGGTAATTGACCCCATTTACCTCACCCGGGCGCATGGCTCGTGTGGTGTGCGAAACCGACACACAAACTTCAGGATTTGACCTGACCAGCGCTGACACCAAGCTGGTTTTACCTGCGCCAGAGGGAGCAGAAACTGTGTAAAGCGTGCCTAGACTTTTGCCTGTGCGTACCATAAAAGTGCCTTTGCGCTGCAGAATGTCAACATCAATCCGAATTATGGCATAGTGGCTCTTATTTGCCAGCCAACTAACGTTGTAATCATTGCTATGAAGCCTACACTCAGTCTCCAACAAGCCGCCAAACGCCTTAACGTGCGCCCGCAAACCATCCATGATTTCGTTGCTAAAAAACGTCTGCATTTTGTGGGTATCGAATTATTAGATGCGGAGGAGGTAGAAAAGCTCGCACTATTGATGGATAAGTTGCGAACTAAGGGTATAGCAACTTTGGTGGACATATCGGGGAAGAAAAATCTGTAACTATTGTTACTACTCGCTATTTAAGTTTTTCTTCGGTTGATGCTTTGATAATGACACGGTAAATTTCTGTTTGGTTGGGTCAAGTTTTGTGTGAGATTATCAAGAAAAAGCAGAAGCACCCAAAGCGGTCACCGAGTGTTTATAATTCAGAAACTTTTCTTGCATTAGGCTGGCATTTAAACATTAGGTTGGTATAAAAAAAGCAGCGTCATGCCTTATTCGATCACTCCAGCAGAAGAAAATCATCATGCTAAAAGTAATTCACTTGATGTCAGCTCTACGTTTAACGATATTACTTGGTTTAACGGTATTATTTAGCTTAACGGTGATATTTCCTATGTCGGCACACGCACAAAAAAATTACAAAAATTCTAAAGTCGCTGTGTATTCGCGGTCGTATGAAACCAAATTAATGGCTGATACGGATTGGCTAGATAAAGTGTGGACTGAAACGACCCGTCAGGTAAAAGTCGACAAAATTTATTTGGAAACTTTTCGCGACCTGGTAATGGTTGATCAAAAAACTCTGAATGTTGCCAAAGAATATTTCAAGAGCAAGGGCGTAGAAGTTGCCGGCGGCATTACCTGGACTATCGACGAAAGCAATAACTTTGAAACCTTTTGTTACAGCGACCCTGAGCATCGCCAAAAAGTAAAAGAAGTTGTTGAATTCACCGCGAAAAATTTCGACGAAATTATTTTGGACGATTTCTTTTTTACAAGTTGCAAATCTGATATAGAAATTAAAGCCAAAGGTAATAAAAGCTGGACTCAATACCGTTTGGACTTAATGACTGAAGTTGCAAAAACACTCATTCTTGAGCCTGCCCGAAAAATTAATCCCAAGGTTAAAGTTATCGTTAAATACCCAAACTGGTATGAGCACTTCCAGGGCCTTGGTTTTAATTTGGAAACAGAGCCGGCGTTGTTTGATGGAATATACACCGGCACTGAAACGCGCAATGCAACCACGAGTGCGCAACATCTGCAGGAATATTTGAGCTACGAAATCATTCGCTACTTTGAAAATATTGCACCGGGTCGTAACGGCGGCGGCTGGGTTGATCCGTTTGGTATTAAGTCATGACCGCTATGCAGAACAATTATGGCTCACTGCATTTGCTAAGGCACCGCAAATTGCGCTGTTTGATTTGAAAAATATCCAAACACCGTTAACCGAAACTTTAAAAGGCAAATGGCAGGGCGCAGGCACCAGCTTCGATTATGCAGAAATGATGAAGCCAATTCGTGTTGATGGTAAAGAAATTAAGCCAACCACCATCGCGCGCGCAGCAGGAATTACGTTTGAAAAAATTGATAAATTCATCGGTGAGTTGGGCAAGCCCATGGGGATTAAAAGCTACCGCCCCTTTCATTCCACCGGTGAAGATTTCCTGCACAATTTTCTTGGCAATGCGGGCATTCCTATCGAAATGGTGCCTTACTTTCCAAAAGATGAATCCATTATTTTACTAACCGAAGCCGCTAAGTTTGACACTCAAATTGTTCCGCAAATTAAGGCGCAATTAACTGCCGGCAAAAAAGTGGTAATTACATCCGGGCTGCTAAAAGCGATTCAAGAAAAATTAAACGATATTGTCGAACTACAATATACCGATCGCAAAGTCATAGTTAAGGATTTCCTCGTTAATGGTAAAAGTTATCACAGCGACAAAGCAATTTTAATTCCACAAATTCAATATCTAACTAACGACTCTTGGGAGGTAATTTCCACCTACGATGGCCCCAACGGATGGCCATTGCTACACCGTGCTGCTTATTCTAAAGGTCGCTTGATCGTGTTGGTTGTGCCAGAAAATTTTGCTGATCTTTCGCAGCTACCGTCGAAGTGTTAACTAAAATAAAACGTGAATTAAGTGATGACAAAACGGTGCAGGAAGGTCCAGGCCAAATGAGCTTGTTCCTCTACGATAACAATACGTTAATCGTGCAAAGCTACCGCGATGAACCGGTGGATGTAAAAATATCCGCAGTGAAAGATTTTAAAGAGTTAAAAGATCTCCTCTCCGGTGAAGTGCAACAAGCCCAAGTTCGTCAGCCAGACATGCATTGGGGAAAAGCTATCGGCAGCGAGAAGAGTGTGTTTAATATGACAGTGAAGCCGCATTCCTATCGTGTGTTTAAATTGCATTGATTGACTGGAAAGCTCTAGGTGGTATACGCCGTAGAGTGGTGGCCAGATAACAACCTGTGACTTTAATATAGGTTTTTTGAAGTCTAGAATTTTTCAAATTATTGCTTTAACTTGGTCATCTATTGTTATAAAAAGTCATACATTATCTTTTCTTAAATGCAATTCACGTCTTGCAAAAAATGCCAATCTAGCCAATAATCAACAAAATAATGTCGATTATTGGTTTTCATATGCTTATTTCATTTAGCTTTACTAACTTCTTTTCTTTTGCTGATGAAACTTTGGTGTCTTTTGAGCTAGGTAAAAAGCCATCTACATCTTCTTTCGATATTCAATTGGCGGGTGAGCGCCGCATTAATAAAGCTATCGCAATCGTAGGTGCTAACGGTTCTGGTAAGACCCAACTGATAAAGCCTTTAGCCTTTTTGAGTTGGTTTATTAGTGATTCGTTTTTAGGCGCCGAACCTGACTCAAAGATTCCTTTTAAGCCCCACGCATTGTGCGCAAACGAAAATACTTGTTTTGAGCTTATTTTTCGTATCGGTGGGGAGGAGTTTAAGTACATGCTTGCAGTAAGTCGAGATCAGGTTGTTCACGAATCACTTCATAAAAAAACTACTCAGTACTTTAGTTATATGTTTGTGCGTGACTTGACTATAGTTGATGGAAAACAGTCCTATGAATATAAACAGCAAGGCTTTTCATTTAAAAAGGCTCAGGCAAAAAATATTCGTGGTAACGCCTCATTAATTGCGGCTGCTAATAGTTTTGATGTACGTGAAGCTAAGCAATTTATCGAATATTTTTCTCGGTATTCACATAATATTAATGTGGAAGGTCGTCAGCACTTTCATAATTTTGACTTGTTTAATAGCGCGGAGTTTTTTTATAAAAACAAACAATATCTATCCAATTTGGAGCGGATGTTATGTGAGTTTGATCTTGGCTTGAGTTCTGTGAATATCACTGAAATGGAAAATAAAGACCCTGATGGCTCAGATAATAAATGGTATATTCCTATCGGTATTCACAAAGCAGATGAAAAATCATTTGAGCTACCGTTATTTGAAGAATCAAGTGGTACACAATCCGCATTTGTATTGTTACATAGAATCTTGCCGGTGTTAGAAAAAGGTGGTTTAGCTGTTATTGATGAAATAGATAATGATCTGCATCCGCATCTGTTGCCTTATATTGTTGATTTATTTAAGTTTGAACATACTAATCAGCATAACGCTCAAATTATTTTTACATGCCATACCCCCGAAATTCTAAATTTGCTCCAGAAGCATCAGGTTTATTTAGTTGAAAAAAATAATCAGCGTAGTGAATCCTGGCGTTTGGATGAGGTGCTGGGGTTACGTGCTGACGATAACCTTTATGCAAAATACATGGCTGGCGCATTAAGCGCAGTTCCCAATATTTAAGGAGCGATAGCCTTGGCAAAAATAAAACGGGCACTTAAAACTTTGCTTATTATGGGCGAAGGTGCGCATGAAAGAGCATTTTTACAACACCTAAAATTACTTTATGATAATCGCGAAAATGGGCAAAAATTAACGATTGATGCGGCTAGCGGTGGCTCACCAATAGAGATTATCGATGAAACGATTCGAAAATCTAATCATGCAGGCTATGATCGTAAGCTAATATTATTAGATACTGATGTAAAAATTCGTCAACAAGATAGGGATAAGGCAAAAAAGAATAAAATTGAACTTATTATTTCAACTCCAGTATGTTTAGAGGGGATGTTGCTTGATATTTTAGGTATAAATGTCCCCGAAAGTTTAGCTTCAGCAAGCTGCAAAAGTCGTCTTCACGCCCGGCTTGCAGGGCTGCCTACAAGTTCAGCAAGCTACGCTGAGCTGTTTACGAAACCGATTCTTGATGCTAGTGCAAAAGAACAAATAGTTAAGTTGAAAAAAATTATTAGCAATCAATAAAAATTTCTGCCGAGGTTATTTAATTTTAATCATAAGATGTGTGCATTAACCTCATAACATAATTAGAACAATATGCCACATCCTTTTTAATCCACAAGTAATGTGTTTTGTTCTATTTATTGAGATTGTTTTCTTCGCTGCTACAGCGGACATACTTAAAAAATGCTTCTTTTACAGCTGGTACGCGCTAAGGGTAAAGATTTTAGCTTCAGTTTGGTGAAAAAAAGTACTGCTTTTTGCGTTAGCAAGTCGACTAATTCTTCTATATTTAAACGGCAAATTTGTGAATCAATGAACCTGATTAATGAAATTCGCATAGAACTCTACTCAATATTCTGCACCTGCTCCCGCATCTGCTCAATCAACACCTTCAACTCCACCGCTGCTTGAGTCGTATCACTCACAATACTTTTTGACGATAAGGTATTTGCTTCGCGATTTAATTCTTGCATTAAAAAATCTAAACGGCGACCAAGAGATTCATCTTGTTTTAGGCTACGTTTAACTTCAATGACGTGAGTATCCAGACGATCAAGTTCTTCGTCTACGTCGGCCTTTTGTGCGATTAAAACGATTTCTTGTTCGAGGCGGTCAGGATCTAAATCAATTTGTAATGCTGCGAGTTTTGCGTGCAATTTTTCGCGTTGAGCCTGCAAAATTTCTGGCAGACGAGCGCGTACTTTTACGACTTGTGCTGAAACTGCATCGAGTCGTTGTAAAATTAATTGCTCAAGCTCGTTGCCTTCGCGAGTGCGGTGTTCAATTAAACTTTCCAGTGCTAAATTAAATAATTCCATCACTGCCGATTGCACAGCGTCGCGGTCGAGTTCTTGTTTTTGTATAACGCCGGGCCATTTCAGGATATCGAGGGCATTCACCGGTGATGCAGCATCGCCCAATAAGTTGTTAATTTGTTGCGCGGCTTTGGTAAGTTGCGCAACGCGATTGAGGTTAATGCCGAGTTCCGCTTCCGCTTCTTGCTCCCACTGAATGACAAGGCTGGCTTCAACTTTTCCACGTTGCAGAGCTTTGCGCATGGCATCGCGCAGATGCGGTTCTATTTCACGAAAATCTTCCGGGAGGCGAAAGCTGGGCTCTAAATAACGATGATTAACGCTGCGGATTTCCCATACGGCAGTGCCCCAGGGAAGTTTGGTTTCGCGGCGGGAAAACCCGGTCATGCTGCGTGGCATTAGTAATTCCTCGTGATTAACGGTTACGTATGAACTTCATTGCTGATAGAGTTCGAACCTCAAAAAATAGCTTATCGATCTTACCATACCTTCCATTTAATCCATTTCAGCAGTAAGGATTCCTTATGCAACGCCCTAGTAATAGAAGTTCTGATCAACTACGCAATATTAGCATCACCCGTCGCTATACCAAGCACGCTGAAGGCTCAGTTTTAGTAGAGTTCGGTGATACCAAAGTAATTTGCACTGCCAGTGTTGTTTTAGGTGTACCAAGTTTTCTGCGCGGCCAAGGCCAAGGTTGGGTAACGGCCGAATATGGCATGCTGCCCCGTTCAACCGGCACGCGTATGGATCGCGAAGCTGCGCGTGGCAAACAAACTGGCCGTACCGTGGAGATTCAACGTTTGATAGGTCGTTCATTGCGCGCTGCAATTGATATGACAGCGCTCGGTGAAAATACTATCAATATAGATTGCGATGTTATTCAGGCCGATGGCGGCACGCGCACTGCTTCTATTACCGGTGCCTGGGTTGCGTTAGCTGACGCTGTTGCGCATCTCAAGGCCAATGGCAAAGTGGTGGGTGAACCTTTGAAACGCGCAATCGCTTCTGTATCAGTTGGGATTTATCAAGGTGTTCCCGTTTTAGATTTGGATTACCCTGAGGACTCAGCTGCTGATACCGATATGAATGTGGTGATGGCGAACGACGGTGGGATTATTGAAATTCAAGGTACTGCTGAAGCGGAACCTTTTAGCGAAGCAGAGTTTGCGGCTATGTTGAGTTTGGCAAAAAAAGGTATTGCCGAATTACATGCGCTGCAACAAAAAGCGTTGAGTGAAAATTAATTTTTTGGTAAGTTTTTAATAAATAAAAGGGCGGTTTTTCGCCCTTTTAATTTGTTGCTAGTCATTGATTTTTATTGCTAGTCACTGAATTTTGCGTAAACGAAATTCTACAAAAAAGCCAAACAGACCTGCGAAGCTCAATAAAACGCCTACTAGAATTAAATATCTGTTTTTGGATTGATTGGTTTCCTGGCTATCCTTAAGAAAGTAGGTTCTGGAGCCGCCCTCAACAGGGGTATTAAAAATGCTGCCTTGATAATTAGGTAATGCTAAATAATCTGGATTTCGTCTGGTAGACAAAAATTCATACATCTTTTTAGAGTATTCTTCGCGGGATGTTATTTCGCCACTGCCAAATCTTTCGTTTAATAAATTCCGATGATTTTCAAAAAAGTCCTGAGGTTCTTTATCTAAAACTATACCAGCGGATTCATAATTATACAGAGTGTTTGAAAACAGTAAGCCCATTTGCCCCGCCACAATCAAAGTCGAACCTATGACGCAAGCTATTGCGGAACAAAATAGCCATTTTTTTATATCATGAATTTTGCCAGCAACGTCTGCATTTAAAAAATTGACTACTTCCGGTATTTGTCGTAATTGACGCTGAATAATTTGTGTATCAATTCCCTCTAAAAAGCTACCTGCATCAATGGTAAAAGCTTTGAGAATGGCTTGGAAAATATCCGCTGAAGGGATGGATTTGTCATTTTCTAATTTGGATAAATAGGATTGTTCAATCCCTATTGCTTCCGCCAATTGTGGTTGAGTCCAATTTTTTTCGCTTCTAAGCTGTTTTAATTTTTCACCAAAGTTCATAAATTGTCCTTAGCATTAAGATTTATGTTTAACCATAACGGAAATTGTTGTGGCCCTTGGTAAGTATTCTTTGGTATTCCTGCGGAACTTGGAAGCTGAATATAAGTGAATATCGCGGAATTGTATTGTTGAGTAGTATTTTAAAAATAAAAAAACTCGCCTATTATGCAAAAGGCGAGTTTTTTATTTGGAACCTGAGTTAGGAATTAATACATCTTCCCGCGATTTTGGCGGTCATCATCTTGAATTGTTAAGCTATCCGCCGCATTGTTTAAGTAGGCTGCATCTGTCTCAGATCCGAGTTTAATCATTAAGCGCAAATCGTTGGGCTGATCGGCGTGCAAGAGCGCATCCTCGTAGGTAATATCGCCAGCATCGTACAAATCGTAGAGCGCTTGGTCAAAGGTTTGCATGCCTAATTCTCTGGATCTTTTCATCAATTCTTTAATTTCACTAACTTCACCCTTACGAATTAAATCTTGTGCGAGTGGAGTGTTAATCAAAATTTCCATACATGCACGGCGGCTTTGGCCGTCGGGAGTGGGAATTAATTGCTGCGCAACAATAGCTTTCAAATTGAGCGACAAATCCATCCACAGCTGGCGATGACGATCGGCTGGGAAGAAGTGAATAATTCGGTCGAGTGCCTGGTTGGAGTTGTTGGCGTGCAACGTGCACAAACACAGGTGGCCAGTTTCGGCGAATGCAATTGCATGGTCCATGGTTTCGCGTGAGCGTACTTCGCCAATCAAAATAACATCGGGTGCCTGACGTAAGGTATTCTTTAGCGCAACTTCAAATGACTCAGTATCTATCCCCACTTCACGCTGCGTAATAATGCAGCCTTCATGTTGATGAATAAATTCGATAGGATCTTCAATCGAAATAATATGACCTTTGCTGTTGCGATTGCGATGCCCAATCATTGCCGCGAGCGAAGTGGATTTACCAGTGCCGGTGGCGCCCACAAAAATAATTAAGCCACGTTTAGTCATTGCTAAATCTTTAATGCTTTCCGGGAGATTGAGATCTTCAATTTTTGGAATATTGGTTTCGATACGGCGCAATACCATACCTGCTAAATTGCGCTGATAAAATGCGCTAGCGCGAAAGCGACCAATCCCTCTTGCACTAACGGCGAAATTTAATTCTTTTTTGTCGGTAAATTCGTTGCGTTGTTTTTCATTCATTACGCTGAGCACTAGCTCGCGCGCTTTTTCAGGAGCGAGTGGTGTAGAGCTCACTGGCACCACTTTTCCGTGCAATTTCATTGATGGTGGAACACCAGCAGTGATGAACAAATCTGACGCGCCTTTTTCTACCATCAAAGCTAATAAACGATCAAAATCCATAATGGGTGCCTGCTATTGTGCAATTAAATATTTGAGAGTTACGGTTAACGTTTTTGGTTAAAATTCTTGGCTAAAATTACTTAAAAGTTTTCTGGCATTCTTGCTTTACCGCGCGCAGCTTCGCGGCTAATAATACGGCGACTCACCATGTCTGCCAAACACTGATCCATCGTCTGCATGCCTAGCGACGCACCGGTTTG
>JANPKH010000023.1:0-28267 GCA_031425935.1 Gammaproteobacteria bacterium
TGAGCTTGGTGTTGATTTCAAGGGTGGCTATTCCTACAATGTTGAATTTGCCGGGCGTATAGGGTTTTTTGATGTGGATGATCCGTCCCGCTCTATGAGTGGGGACCGCACCGAATTTCTCGGCCGCAATGGTTCCATTAATAATCCGGATGCCATGACGCGAACTCATCTTTCAGGGCGCCTCGGGGCGGCGTTTGATCCCTGCGGTGCTATTCAGGTACCGTTTCAACTTGAAGCCGGAGAAGAGCGCGAAATTATTTTCCGCTTGGGCGCAGGTCGCGACTTAGAGCAAACGCGGTCTTTGGTAAAACGCTTACGAGTGATGGGTACCGCGCGCGCTGCGCTGCAAAAAGTGCGCGCATATTGGCTGCACACACTCAGTAGCGTGCAAGTGGAAATACCTGATCAATCCTTGAGTTTATTAGCAAACGGTTGGCTCTTGTATCAAACCTTGGCTTGCCGCGTGTGGGCCCGCAGCGGTTATTTCCAATCAGGTGGAGCCTACGGCTTTCGCGATCAGCTGCAGGATTCTATGGCGCTCTTGCATGCGCAACCGCAGCTGGTGCGCGAACATTTATTGCGCTGTGCCCAACGTCAATATCCGGCGGGAGACGTGCAGCATTGGTGGCACCCTCCGGTTGGTCGCGGGGTACGTACACGCTGCTCGGACGATTACTTATGGTTGCCACTAGTGACCTGTCGCTATGTGCAAAGTACCGGTGATATGAGTGTGCTGGACGAAGTTCTGCCATTCCTTGAAGGCCGCGATTTGGCCGTGGGTGAAGAGTCCTATTACGACTTACCTGGGCCTTCTGCCGAAACTGCCACACTTTACGAACACTGTGTGCGTGCGCTCGTGCACGGCCTAAGGTTTGGCGAGCGTGGTTTGCCCTTAATGGGCTCGGGGGACTGGAACGATGGCATGAATTTAGTTGGAATTCATGGGCAAGGCGAAAGCGTGTGGTTAGGGTTCTTTTTATACGATGTTCTTAAATCCTTCGCTAAATTGGCACAACAGAACGGCGATTTTACCTTTGTGCAGCGGTGCGAGCAGGAGGCAGAAAAGTTACGTGCAAACCTGGAGCAGCACGCGTGGGACGGCAACTGGTATCGCCGCGCATACTTTGATGATGGCACACCGCTTGGGTCTTCCAGCAATACCGAATGCGCCATTGATTCAATCTCGCAAAGCTGGTCTGTGCTTTCTGGTGCAGGCAGTGCAGAGCGTGTTCACATGGCTATGGAGTCTTTCGATAAGCGTTTGGTTAGGCGCGATAGCGGCATCATTCAATTGCTCGACCCGCCGTTTGATACCGCACCGCTTAACCCCGGTTACATCAAAGGTTATGTTCCTGGCGTACGCGAAAACGGGGGCCAATATACTCACGCAGCGGTCTGGGCGGCGATGGCTTTTGCTGCCTTAGGGGATAGCCGCCGCGCCTGGGAATTATTGGCGCTCATCAACCCCCTCAACCACACGCAAACAACAGAGCAGGTGGGAGTTTATAAGGCCGAGCCTTATGTGGTGGCCGCTGATGTTTATGCCATTCCACCACACACAGGTCGCGGTGGTTGGAGTTGGTACACCGGTTCAGCAGGTTTAACCTACCGCTTGATTATGGAATCCTTGCTCGGCATTAGACGCGATGGCAATCGCCTCAGCATAGTGCCGTGCATACCCAAAGAATGGACAACCTACACCATTCATTATCGTTTTGGCGAAACCGTTTACCACATTGTAGTGTTGCAATCGACTACTACAGAAACCTCAAACACAAGCGTGACGCTCGATGGAGTGGCGCAAAGAGACCCCTTTATAGCGCTGGTCGACGACCGTCGTGAGCATGCTGTAGAAATAAAAATTAACGTGAAAATGTAATGCCTCTAAATAGAAATTGTTCTATTAGATTGCGTGATCGTGCAATCTAATATTTTTTTCTGTCGTATAAAGACTGATTTTGCACAGCTTTCTTTTTTTGAACAGCTGTCTTTAAGGTGTGGCATCGAACAGAACGGCAGCGCATTGTTAAGCACTATTCTTGCGAAGGCTATTTCTACCAACTATTTATTTAGGGGTCATTATGAGTGTTCATTTTAGCAATCACGTATCAGGTTTTTTTGATTACCGCGAGCAGGCCGAAAATGTAATGTCCAGGCTTATCGCTAGTGGTTTTGCGCGTAACAATCTGCACCTAATCGATAAATACGCGAAACTGCCGACGCATGTTATGAAGGAAAGCAACGCTGCTTTTATAAATGATTTGGTATTAGAGGATGAACGTATTCACGATGCGGTTTTGGCAGGAAAAGTTGTCGTGATCGCTGAAATGCAAAGGTCAGAGGAAATGTATCTTGCCGAAAAAATAATTAAATCTGTTGCGGTTGACTCTTACGAAGCTATTGAAAGTTAAAGATTATCAAAAATAAAATGTTGAATTGAGGCTTGGAAAATTCCAGGTATCAATTTCTTTTGCTTTTCATTTCTGCATTTACATTTACATTCCATTTCCCAAAGCTAAAGCAGGCAACCAGCATTTGAGCGTGGGTTGTCTGCTGCAATTGCAAGTATCAAATCAATGACCGCAACTTGGCTAATGCGCGCAACTGGTTTCGGGCGATGATGTAGCAGCCCAGTTGCGCATTTCTTCTATTAAGTGATGAATTTCAGAAATTTCGCTGATCAAAATATCACGCCCTACCAAGGTGCGGTATTTTGCTTCAGCTATTTGTTGCGCAGCTTCAATATCATTTGACGCGCCTTTAAGGCCATAACGCGCGGAATATTCTTGATGTTGCGCCTGACTTTGCGATAGGGCAATCATGGATTTATCCTCGATAATTTTTGTAATTAGAATTGTTGATGTAACGGTTGTTTCTAGAACTAGATTGTTTCAAAACTAGATTATTGCCGCAGTGATATGTATGTGAAACTTTTTACACACTTAACTGCACAATTGTTGTGCGCTGAACTTAGTGAATTTGCCGCTTTGTAGAGCCAGGCTTTCATCCAACGCCTCGTACCATCCTTCCCACCATTGCACAAGACTATCAATTTTCGTTTCCGGGCTAATCGTAACCAGCCAGTTTAAAAATTTTTCGTCCAACGTTGGTGCGTTAATTTTATTTTGCTTTGCATTTTTCCCAAATTCTTTTGCTGTGTTCATTTTGGACATACCTCCCAGTGCCATTTTATAAATGCTTGCTCTAGTATATTTTAAAACTAAAGTACGAAAACATACTATGCTCTTTGCTTAAAAAATACACCAGGAATTAATAAAGACTATAATGCCATTCTTGGTGTATTCGTGCAAATCAACATTTAAAATTATATAGCAGCTTCTAATTGTTTGTTTTGTTGTTTACTTTGTTGTTTATTCACCATTTGCTCTGCAAGCAGCTCTTCTTTACGTTCGGTTATTTTTGTACCCAACGCTACCATATCCATGTTAGCCGCTTTAGCTTTCGGGAATATTTCATTTTGCTCTTCTTTAACGTGATGTTTTACATATTCAGATAAGACTTTGATTTTAGCGTCAAACATTTCGCCGTCAGGTTGAATGCCCTCAACTTGGGCGATTAATTCTTTCAAGGTTGCATGTTCAACGGTTGCTTCTGGAATAAGTTCTTTATCTTTCAGCGCAAGCTTTACTGCTGGATAAAAAATTTCTTCTTCAACTTGCGCATGGACAGTGAGTTCTGTGCAAATTTGTGTAACGAGTTCTTTCTTTTTGGAAGTTGAGCGAGCTTTTTCGTACTCACTAAACAAGTCTGCAACAAGTTTATGGTCTGCGCGTAAAAGGGCTGTAGCTTCTTTTCCTTTTTGCGCAGTAGACGATGCTGTTTTTTTCATTTCAGTTTTCATAATAATTTTCCTGATGTTAAATTAAAGGTAAGTTGTTTGCGAAATTATTGGGCAAACAGTAATTAAGTAAGTATGGCAATTAAAATAATAATGGGAATAGGTAGACCTAAAAACCATAAAAGTATTGAACGCATATTGATTCTCCTGAGTAAAATAATAGTAACTATTTAGGTAATTTAAGTTTAAGTAATTTAGTTAATTAATTAAGATAACTTATCAATTTTCATCGCGCTGCCGACCGCCGTAAACCGCTGCGAGGCTGGCAACAAAAGCTCCCATTAGTAGAGAAATAAACAGCCACAGAGAACCATAAGCCGACGCTTTACGAGCCGCATCTGCAACAGTGCGTGCTGTTGTTTCTGCTTCGCGCAATTTTTGTTGCACACTGTTAAAAGTATCTACAACTCGTTTTTCTGCTTCTTGTTGGCTGAGGTTAGTTTGTTCCGCAACGGTTGTTCCGGCATAACGAATATCTTCAGCCGGTAATGATCCGTTGGCTAATCCATTCACAAAAATTCTTGCTAATTCTGCTTTCGCTTCGGGCGTGTCACCGGCGGGCGGAGCGGTATCCACTGCTAGAGCTGTACCATCTGTATTTGCGCCTCGGCGAAATAAAGTGTCCATAAAATAGGACATTAATTGGTTGTTTTCAGTTGTGTCTGAATTGTCATCAGTTTTGCTAGCAACAGTTGCCGATGCCGCGGCTGTGGCATTGCCCGCTACAGACGCACCTACTGCACCTACGCCGCTAATAATTGAAGAAACGACTGAAGTTAAAAGTGTTGCAGTTGCTAAAGTTGCCAATGCCCACGCTAAAAAACCATGAGCCGTATCGCGAAAATAAACTTCGTCTATATGAGTTGACAGCCAGCGGATACGCAAACGCCCCGCGATGTATCCACCAAGGCCTGAAGCAACCAAAGACGTTAATGTCACCCACAAAATAGTGGTAACACCAAAAGTAGTACTGCTAATTCCAGCGCGTGCCCAAGGCGACACGGATGACAAACCTAAGCCTGTACCTAACAATAGTAAAATTAAAGATACGGCAGCAGCAGCAGCAGCTCCTGCAAAAATTGCGGTCCAGGATACAGCGCCTAAGGAAGGTGTTGAGGCTGTAGTATCCGCTACGGCTCTGAATTCAATTGTTGTGTTTTGTGTAGTGTAATTTTCCATTTAAGCCCCCAATATGAAGTATGGATAAGTATGAATCGCAACATTGCGAGAATTTTAATCGCAAGCGAGGGTTAAATTCCCCGTGGCTTGCCACGAAATAGATTTTTGAAACAAAAATATACCTCGCTGCTTGCGGCGAGGTGTTTAATTTGTCTTTTTTAGATTAAAAAAAAATAACTGTTGGCTCAGTGTGTTAACGCACAATGTTTTTAATTAATAATGCTTGGTTTAAAATTAAAAACCCCCCTAACACGCGGGGGGGTTGTTAAATAAAAATAAATTCTAAGTGTTATCACGACAAAGAATTATTTCTATTGGTTGCACTACCGCTAGTTCCATAATAAGAGTGGAGGCCTTTGGTAAAGGTGGGGTCGGCAAAGTTTGGCCAATCATCTTTATCAAATCCTGGAGCATTTTTTAATTGATCTTTGCTAACGTTCAAATTGAAACGTTTATTTTCAGTGTCTAGTTTTAATGCCGACCAAGGTACTGCAAAAAGTTTTTCACCCATGCCAAGAAATGAACCGAAGGACAGTACGGCGTAGGCTACTTCACCGCTTGCGACATCCAACATGATTTCTTTAATGTCGCCAATATCTTCTTCATCAGCATTGCAAACATCATTACCAATTAATGTATTGGCACCCATCAATTGTGGACCTGGGCCGCTGTCGTCATTGGTTTTGTACATGCCATAGGTATCGCGAGTTTCATAATTCATTTTAAATCTCCTGCTCGTTAAAATAATAAATAGTAAGAGAGCGCGGCTATTTACGCCTTACACTTTCATGGAAAATATTAAGGTTGTTTGTTGTTATGGTCTGTACGACAAGTAACATAGAAATTTTACGTAAAAACATTTTTCTATAATTAAAATTGTGACACTTTTAATTTTGGAAAAATGAAAATTTACATTTTTTCGTAGCCAATATTAACCGTCGAATATAAAACATCAGCGTTGAAAATAGTGGGTATTTCGCGCCACCGAATGGTTCATAATGTCTTTATAATTTTGTGGGGCGCCAGTGATGCTAACTGTCGATGGTCGTTTGTGTGTGCAGTAACGTACGGAATGTGATATTAGGTAAGGCTAGTCTTGGCTGATAAAAATGCCACACTTATGCAAGTTCTTACGCAACGACAATTTTTTACGCTTAGCGATTAGCACTGTGGTGCAGTCGGTAAGTGCGAAATTAGCTTGGTGTGTTGCTTGCATTTTTAATTTCATATGTTCTGAATATTTATGGTAAGTAACGTTTATGCACATCTTGCTCATTGAGAACAATTCCGTTGATGTGAAACTCGTGCAGGCTGCGTTATCAAACGCGGGCGGCAATTCATGTTTCATGGAATGGGTCAATTCAGTTCCAGACGGTCTAGCTCGTCTTAATCGAGAACCTAAGATCGATATTGTGATACTCGATTCGGCGGTGCCGTCTGACCAACATGAAAATCAAGGTTCACCTTCATTTGATCAGATAGCTTTAGCGGCTCCCAATGCATTGGTATTAATGCCTGGCGCACAAAATGATTGGTTGCCACGTGCGCTGCATTATATTGCGCAGCAGACAGAGGTATTGGTAGTTGCAGAAAGGGAATTGTTAGCTGCAGAAAAGGAATTGCTTGATGAAAAAGACCTTACTCAAATTACGCTGAATTCCGTGAGTGACGCTGTTATTGTTGTCAATCGTCAGGGTCATTTGACGCACATTAATCGTCCCGCCGAACTTATGACAGGCTGGTCCCAAGTTAATGCCCTAGGTCGACCGCTCGGGGACATTTTTAATATCGTGGATAGCGCAACTCGCCAAGCCGTACTTTATTCAGCCTTGAGTGTTATGCAGGAAAGTGGCGACCACCGAGCCGCAGAATTAAGTACTACTTCAATACTAATTCGCTCCGATGATTCCGAGTGTTCAATTGAACATACTTCCAAACCTATCGTTTGCCGCGATGGCAAA
Organism: Gammaproteobacteria bacterium; assembly: GCA_031425935.1. Classification (GTDB taxonomy): domain Bacteria; phylum Pseudomonadota; class Gammaproteobacteria; order Pseudomonadales; family Cellvibrionaceae; genus Cellvibrio. Next base: position 7,000 of record JANPKH010000023.1, read on the forward strand.
ATGACCGGTGCAGTCATTGTTTTCCACGATGCGAATGAATCACGTTCTATCGCATTAAAAATGACACATTTAGCGCAGCATGATTTTCTAACTGGCTTACCTAATCGAATGCTATTAACCGAGCGTTTATCCCAGGCTATGGGTTTGGCGCGTCGTAATCACACTCAGGTTGGATTACTATTTATTGATTTGGATTTTTTCAAACATATTAATGATTCTTTAGGTCATGCCATTGGCGACCTGTTGTTGCAATCCGTAGCAGAACGGTTAGTAAGTTGTGTGCGTGAAACTGATACTGTCTGCCGCCAGGGTGGCGACGAATTCGTTATTCTCCTGAGTGAAATTGAACGCGCACAAGATGCCGCGGTGACGGCTGAAAAATTATTTTTAGCCTTCGCTGAACCACATGTTATTGGCGTCAATGAATTACATGTCACGTTAAGTATAGGTATTAGTGTATATCCGAGTGACGGAAAAAGTGCAGAGGCATTAATGAAAAATGCTGACGCGGCAATGTACCATGCAAAAGTTATTGGTCGTAATAATTTCCAGTTTTTTAAAATGGAAATGAATGCTCGCGCCATGCAGCGTTCGCTTATTGAGTCGAGCCTGCGCCGCGCAATTAAATTGCAAGAATTCGTATTACATTACCAGCCCAAAATAGATTTAGCTTCAGGTGTAATTGTTGGCGTGGAAGTGCTGATTCGCTGGCAGCACCCTAAACTTGGTTTGCTGAAGCCCAAGGAATTTTTAGCGATTGCTGAAGAGTGTGGGCTGATTGTGCCTGTTGGTGGTTGGGTATTACGTGAAGCCTGTAACCAGCTTCGTGCGTGGTTAAACGCCGGGCTGCGTATTATTCCTTTGGCCATTAATGTTTCTGGCGCGGAATTAAAACATCGCTATTTTATTGATGGCATAAGCCAGGTGCTACAAGAAACTGGCTTACCCCCTTATTATCTTGAGCTTGAATTTACTGAAAGTATTCTCATGCGAGATGCGGAGCTATCGGTGACTTTGCTTGAATCGCTCAAAATGGTAGGGGTGCAGCTCGCTATTGATAATTTTGGTACTGGCTATTCCAGCCTTGGCTTTTTAAAACGTTTTCCTGTTGATACTATAAAAATTGATGGGATTTTCATGCGCGACCTGGAGCATGAAAGTGATAATGCAACCATAGTGACTGCCATGATAGCCTTAGCTCAAAGTCTTAAGCAAAGAGTGCTAGCGGAAGGCGTAGAAACGGCAGAACAATTTATGTTTTTGCGCAATCACAGATGTAATGAGGCGCAAGGTGTTTACTTCAGTCAGCCCGTGAGTGCAGAAGATTTTGGCCGTCTTTTGCGCAGCAACACATTGCCCGCGCTTGGCAATTCACCAAAAAATTAACAGTATTTTTTTACTGAAATTTTCTAAGAACTGTACATTTAAATTTCGCACAAAAAAACAGGAGCTAATTGCTCCTGTTTTTTTGTGCGCGTTAACAATTTGCAGATCTTAAGCGCGACGCGCCAGTAAAAATCCTAACATAAAGCTAACCACTGCACCCGTACCTACTACTGTCCATGGTTGCTCATGTACGTAATGGTTGGTGAGGTCTGCAGTTTTGCGAGCTTGTTGCAGAATAGTGCTGCCTGTCTGATCAGCGCATTGTTTAGCCGCATCGATACGTTGATTTATTTTGGCCTTTGCTCTTACTAAATCTTCACCGGTGAGTGATGCAGATTCTTTCACTAGGTTTTCGATATCTGCAACGAAGGTTTTAAATTCTTTGGAGATATCGCTGCCAAGATTTTGTAAGTGAGCTTTGCCATTATTAATATCTGATCTAATGCCGTTTGTTGTATTTGATGAAGTCATCATAATTAAAATCCTCAGGTTTTTAAAAAGTTAATTCGATTAAATGTAAATTCGAGATTAGATGTGAGTTGAACTCAACACAGAAATCCAATCTGTGATTTACAATAAACATTGGCGCCGCATGGGTCTGTGCGTTAACACACCTACTTGTGCGCGAGATTTTTAAGAATTTATTTATTTATATTCACCCTCTATTTAGTTCAATTTATTTTCTCGTTATTTCCATTCTAATTTACGGCGCTTAATTCACTATTTTTTTGTAATTCGAATAGCAATAGCGAACGCGATGCCATTTCAAATTCTTGGCCAACTTCATAAGTAGCATTTAAATGTTGATGTGACAAATTGGTATCGAGTAAACAAATCCAGCTACTACCTTGAGTCACCTCAGGTAATTTAAAATTGACCGGCTCCCAGTGCGCATTAAGAATTACTAACAGTGTCGCGTCGCTACCACAACGATGAATTCCGGTTGGCTGAGCACGGCCATCCATTATCAAACCGAGGCAAGAAACTTCCACGCTCTCCCATAACTCACAGGTCATTTCCTCGCCTGATGGGGCAAGCCAGGTAACGTCTTTAATGCCCAGTTCTTCGTTGTAAGCGCCTACTAAAAAGCGTTCGCGACGAAGAATAGGGTGCTGTTTACGTAACTTGATAAGGTGGCGAGTAAATTCAAGTAAACCCTTGGCTTCCTCATCCAGGTCCCAATTTAGCCAACTGAGTTCGTTGTCCTGGCAATAGGTATTGTTGTTACCTTGTTGACTGTGTCCAAACTCATCACCAGCAACTAGCATTGGCGTGCCTTGGGAAAGTAGCAGCGTGCTCAGCAGGTTGCGTATGTGTTGCAATCGTAGAGCGCGAATTTGCGGATCATCAGTAGGGCCTTCAACGCCATAGTTGCAGGACAAGTTGTTATCGTTGCCATCGCGGTTTTCGTCGCCATTCGCCATATTGTGCTTTTGGTCGTAAGTGACTAAATCTCGCAGCGTAAAACCGTCATGGGCCGTGAGAAAGTTAATGGAGGCGGAGGGTCTGCGTCCACCCCAGTTAAACAAATCACCGGATGCCGTTAGACGGCTCGCCAGTTCTGGCAGTTTGCCTTGATCGCCACGCCAGAAAGAACGCACCGTATCGCGAAAACGGTCATTCCATTCAGACCAGCCGGGAGGGAAGGCACCTACTTGATAGCCGCCGGGCCCACAATCCCAAGGTTCAGCGATGAGTTTAAGCTGACTTAGTATTGGGTCCTGGCGACAAGCCAAATGGAAACCGTGGCGTTCATTAAAGCCATGTTCTTCGCGAGCGAGTATGGTTCCCAAGTCAAAGCGGAATCCATCTACCCCCATTTGTGTTGCCCAATATCGCAATGAATCTGTTACCAAACGCAGTACACAGGGATGGGTGAGGTCTAGCGTATTGCCAGTACCAGAATCGTTTATGTAGTAGCGTTTGTTGTCTGGCAAAAGCCGATAATAGGTAGAATTGTCTATTCCGCGCATTGATAAAGTCGGGCCCAATTCGTTTCCTTCGGCGGTATGGTTGTAAACCACATCAAGAATCAGCTCAAGCCCGGCTTCATGTAAGCCGGCTGCCATTTCTTTGAATTCATTCAGGTGGCCGCTGGCAAGATATTCAGCATGTGGGGCAAGAAAAGCGATGCTGTTGTAGCCCCAATAGTTCTTCAAACCCCTTTCCAATAAATGGTGTTCGTGAACAAATGCATGTACGGGCAATAATTCCACGCTGGTCACGCCTAAGGTGCGGATATGTTCCAACAAGCCTGCATTGGTGAGTGCAGCAAAAGTGCCGCGCAGTTTATTAGGCACCGAAGGGTGCCGCATGCTAATGCCACGCACATGGGTTTCGTAAATAATGGTGTTATTTGCGTCTATGCGGCGCGCTTGCTTTCCTTCCCAGTCAAAGTTGGAATCAATGACTTTAGCTTTAGGCACAAAGGGGGCGCTATCGCGTTCATCAAAACTAAGGTCACCATCAGGCGAACCGATGGTGTAGCCGAATAGACTTTCCGACCATATTAATTCACCCACTAATTGTTTCGCGTAGGGGTCAATCAGCAGTTTGTTATGGTTAAAACGATGGCCTGCTTCGGGTTCGTAAGGTCCGTAAACACGATATCCATAGACTTCACCAGGTTGAAGGTCGGGCAAATAACCATGCCAGATTTCGTCGGTGTATTCTGGTAGCTCAATGCGTTCAAGTTCAATTTTGCCCTCACTATCAAACAGGCATAGTTCTACCTTGGTGGCATGGACTGAAAACAAGGCGAAGTTAGTGCCCCTGCCGTCCCAGGTGGCGCCCAAGGGGAATGGCCGCCCTTCTGTTATCCGTGAGCACTGAACAATATCCAGACTCTGCTCTTGTGTAGTCATTGGCCTCTCCTGCATTTTTTATGAGAACTTTATAGCGTTAGTTAAATAGTTTCGCTTACCTTGGTTTTTTTTGCTCTTGCCGGCTTTTTGGCCTCAGGGCTCTGTGTGGTAGCCATTGAAGCTGCCACTGGTGTTTCCATTGGTGCTGTTATGGGCCCAGTATCTATGAGCGACTTTGCCGGTTCAGCGGGAGCTGTGTGATGGCTGTTAATAGCTTCCAGAGGCGGAATTGTTGTGGTTGGCGGGGTAATAGAGTATTGCTCTTTGATACCACCAACTTGATCCGCAAATCGGCAAGCAACTTCCCAATGTCGTTGTTCCTGCCCTTCAGGTCTTCCTTCAGATTCCCAGAGTTGATAGGCAAATTCACTAATACGGTGATGATGAGTGTTCATGGTTATGTCTCCTTAAGATTGTGGTGGAAAAGAGTGTGGTGGTGGGAAAGAGAATAGTGGTCGGGGAAAAGAATATTCACGGGAAACTCACTTAACACTTCTTTCAGTAACAGGCGGCCGTTGGCCGCATGAATTGGGGGCGTGTTGAGGCTACTGTGAAAGCTCGCGTGATGTAATTCGGGTGGAAGTACAAGGGAGGTTTCTGCCCAGGCGTGAGGTGGAATATGTGGTTTTGTACTTTCTCCCAGTAGCGGAACAGTCAGGCGCGGAGCCACGACAAGTACATAATCGCTGCCATAGTGGCGTATAAAAGCAACTACACACTCAGCGTGTTCGCCTTCAATACTCAGGGGTTGGTAGTCGCCCTGTTGGAATAATTCGCTATGGGTCTTACGAACGGAAAGTGTTTGTGCAATGAGCCATTGTTTAACATGGTCATCCTGCCATTGTTCAATTAACTTTTGAGTGATGGCCGGCGAGTGCGAGGTTGCCGTGCCGGGTAGCGATGCAACTCGTGTCGCAAACTCTACCGGCAGGCGATTATCAGGATCAACCAAGCTAAAGTCCCAAAATTCCGCACCTTGATAAAGGTCGGGTACGCCAGGTACGGTCATGCGTAGGAGGCTTTGGCTCAAACTGTTCAATGCGCCTGCTGGAGCTATTAGCTGCACCGAAGCCGCAATGTCAGTTAAGAGTGCTTTGGCTCCTTCGTCTGAGAACAAGCGGATTAAAAAATCGTGGCAAGCGGCTTCGTAAGCAGTATTGGGGGCGCTCCAACTACTTCTTAGTTTGGCTTCGCGCAACGCCTTTTCTTGCCACCGCAACAAGCGTCGCAAATAGGTTTCCATACCCTCTTTATCTTCAACCGTGAGTGTAATTGGCCAGCTACCTACAAGGGTTTGGTAAAGGATTAGCTCATCAGCGGGAGAGGGTGCGATACCATCGTCCAAACTTGCGCGGAGTAATTTGGCGAGCGCCATCCATTTATGCACTTTTTCGGCAAACCAGGGTGAGCGTTCGCTGATAACCGCGAGACGAGCCCGGGCGTCTTCACCACGCTTGTGGTCATGGGTGGCGGTCGTTAATAGGCTGTTAGGAAAGCACTTTGCGCGTTCGACATTTTGTTGATGAAATGTACTGAGTGAAGCGCTGAAGTGTTCGGGGTCGAAGCCCACGTCGTTGCGCGAAAGCAACATCGCCGAGCGATAAAAAGTAGTATCTTCAACCGCTTTGGCAGCTGCGGGAGAGGTTAACTGTTGAAAACGCGTAAGCGCGTTTTGACACAATTGTCGCCGTACACCTAGCGGCAATTTACACAGAGGTTGTCCGCCAAGCCATTGGTTGAGGTAGTCAAGTAAAGGCCAGTCAATTTCATTTAATGTTAAACGCGCGCCTTCCAACGCCTCGTCAAAAATTTCCTGATCTTCTGGTGAGCGGCCAGCGGCTGTTGCGTAAGTTCGGTAAACCGTAAAATTGACAATCAATTCAATTAATGCCCGGCGTATGGCCCCAAGCGTGAGATCTCGTGTGACTATGTCACCGCGCGCAACTTGTAATAACTGTTGCGCGACCATATCCACATCACCCGCTAAATTACCGGACAGCACCAACCTGCGTGCTTCCTTAATTTCATCTTTAACCGAGCCAGTACGGCCACTCACGGTGCTCCACAAATCGAATAGCTGCAGCTCTCCACGTGGGTCATGCTGTAGCAGTGAAATTTGGTTCATAAAGTCATAGCCGGTGGTGCCGTCCACATGCCAGCGAGTGGATAACTTCTCGCCATGGTTTAGTATTTTTTCTACGTAAATAGGAATGGGGTCACGCCCCAATTCAGGTGGACGTTTTTCGATTAAATAATTAACGCGGCGGCGCAATTTACGGCAGTAGGTGCGAGGGTTGGCTAAGCCATCTACGTGATCAATACGCAGGCCATCAACCCAGCCTTTTTCAATCAGATCAAAAATTTTGGCGTGTGTAGACTCAAACACTTCGGGCCGTTCCACGCACAAGCCGCCTAGTTCATTAACATCAAAAAAGCGTCGCCAATTAATGTCATCGGCTGCCGTGCACCAGCTTGCAAGCCGGAAGTGTTGAAGTTCCAGCAGTTCATGTAAGCGGTGTAGGTTTTGATTGGTTTGCCAGTCTGCATGTAAGTGATCGGCAGCAGTGCCATTTTTTGTTTGCTTGTCATATTCGGAATGAGATTCATGGCTGGTATTAGCAGTTTCGCACTGTGTTGAATCACTTTGCGTTAAATCATAAAAACGAATCGCCCTCGCAATAGATTGCGCTACCTCTTCATTGGTGGCGGCCTCGCTCAGGTGCTGGTGTAATTTTTTAGCGGTATTCCAGCACTGTGGATCGTGCTCGAGCGCTTCAAAAGGGCGAACCAGGCTATGCAAAACATTATTTTCTGTGTTGCGCAAAATATGCACGTAGCTTGGAGGATAAAGCGGAAAGTGATGATCGAAATGTTGCACATAAAATTGGCCTTCAGCTTGATTAAACTGCAAGCTAACTTCACCAGCGGCAAGCACATTCCCATAACTTCCGCGTAAGAAAGGCACCAGTAATTGCCCTTTGAGTAATGGGTCAGGTGAATTCCACTGGATATCAAAAAAATGTGCGTAGGGACTTTTAAGCCCCCACTGCAATACGTCTAACCACCAGGGATTATCGTGCCCGCCTACAGCCATGTGGTTGCAAACAACATCCACAATCAAACCCATTTGGTGCTTTCTTAATTCGCTCACAAGCCGACCAAGAGCTGCTTCGCCACCCAACTCCGGATTAATGCATGAAGGGTCCACCATATCGTAGCCATGCGTAGAACCCGCCCGCGCTTTTAATATCGGCGATGCATAAATGTGGCTAATACCCAGTTGGTTAAAGTAACTAACCAGCGGTATAGCAGCATCAAGGGTAAATTCTTGATGAAATTGCAAACGCACTGTGGCACGCACTGCAGTCATAGCGACTTGCTCTCATTGTGGACGAAATGTTCGAAAGGTTTTTTTTGGTAAAGGTTCTTTCAAGGTTCTTTTTAGTAAAGGTTCTTTGTCTCAAATATCGCACTTCCATGTCTGTGGGTTGGCGAACAATGAGGGGCGAAGCGTTAAGCGGCGGGCTTGGTTGTATTGCGCTTCTGCTTTTACGTCTAACCAGCTTCTTCGAGACTTACGAAAATACTTTGTGGCGGCAACATATCTTGTTCGTAGTCCAGCATTGGTACTTTATATTTAAATAGCATTCGCTTTTTCTCCCACGACGGGCGGACCTGAACACTTGTGCTGGAAAGATTCAGATAGATGCGGAGTAGGCTGCCATCGCCCATTTGCCATGCGGCAGAAAGAGCACGATCAGCCAGTATGATTACGCCTCGAGAATGTGTTCCAGGTATGCGCGGTATAAGTTCAGTCCGTCGTAATTGCAGCAAGGTGTGATAAAAATTCCACCAATCCAAATGTTCGGGTGAGCTGTGACTGGATTGATCAATGATTGAATTTAAAAAAGTGCTAAACGCATTTGGATCAGGGATTTGCTCGCGATTCGCAGCCTCTGTAAACATCGCGAATTGAGCAAATTCATTACGCCGGCCTTCGCGGATTTTTTCAGCTAATTCTTTGTTATGATCAGTAAAAAAAAGAAACGGTTGTCGTGAACCCCACTCTTCACCCATAAACAGCAGTGGAATCATGGGTGAAAGTAGTATTAATGCAATTGCAACTTTTAACGCGTCCGGGTCTGCTAGTAATGGCAAACGTTCGCCAAAAGCGCGATTACCAACTTGATCATGATTCTGCAGAAAAAATACAAATGCAGTCGGTGGCAAGTGCGCGCTAGGTTCTCCCCGGCGGGTCCCTAGATGAGTATGTTCGCCTTGATAAATAAACCCATCACTTAAACAGCGCGCTAGTTTTGCAGTGGGCCATTTTGAAAAATTTGCATAATAACTTTCCGCTTCGTTAGTAAGTAAGTGATGCAGAACATTGTGGCCATCATCATTCCACTGTGCATTAAAACCCTTGGCTAAGAGGCTCGCGCTATTATCTTCATTTTCAAGAATCAAATGAACGTAACGACTGTTCGGCACCGCGTTTCGAACTCGTTCCGCGAGCTCCACTAAAAAATCTTTTTCAACAATGGCGTGCACAGCATCCAAACGCAAACCATCAAAGCGGTAATCGAGCACCCACATGAGCGCATTTTCACAGAAAAAATTGCGCACCTCTTGATGCCTGAAATCAATCGCGGCGCCCCACGGAGTTTTAACATCATCGCGGAAAAAGCCTTTGGCATATTGATTCAAAAAATTTCCGTCGGGGCCGAAATGGTTGTAAACAACATCCAGAAAAACCATCAGACCTAATTCATGGGCCGTGTCTATCAAGCTTTTTAATTGCTCGGGCGTGCCGTAAGAAGATTCGGGTGCGAATAATAAAATACTGTCATAGCCCCAATTTCGCGCGCCGGGAAATTCATGGATGGGCATTAACTCAACGGCGGTTATTCCTAGTTGCACCAATTGTGGAAGGAGCTCTTCCACTTTTGCAAAGCCACCGAGTAACCCCACGTGAAGCTCATAAATAATAGCCTCATGCCAGGGTCGGCCCTGCCAGTTTTTAGTTTTCCAAGGATAGCTCTGATCAACTACGCGACTTTCACCATGGACATCATTTACTTGTGCGCGCGCGGCGGGGTCGGGTATGCATATGTTGTCATTAACAACGTAGGAATAAGTTGTTCCGGGCCCGCCTTCAAGCGTGGCAGTAAACCAACCCTTGTCACCTGAAAGTAAGTGGCAAGTTTTGCCATTGCCTAATTTAATCGTAATTTGTTTTGCATCAGGTGCCCACAGTGAAAAATGTACTGTGCCATCATTATTAGGGAAGGCTCCATGATTGGGGAAAGCTTTATGATTAGGGAAAGCACCATGATTAAGAGAAGCGCTTTGATTTGCAAAAAAGCCATGTTGTTCGCGAGAAAGTGGCATTATTTATATCTCCAGTGTTGTAGTGAGATAATTAAACCGAAGGTTGATGTGCTGGTATGCGTAAGGGTTCAGCTCTAGCTGCAGGCGAAGCGGAAACTTCCTGCCAATCTGAACGTACCTTTGGCAAACAATCAGGATGGTTTACGTTGATAAACAGAATAAGTTTTTCACGAATAAAGCAGCGCAGATCCCAATTTTTCGAAGAGTCGCTGGTGCTCACTAAAATACGTAATTGCATAGCTTTCTCCGTCGTGTCGGTAACTTGTAACACGCAGACTTTGCCATCCCAGAGTTCGGGTGCCTGCCGACAAAGATTATTAAGTTCTTCGCGTAACGGTTCCAACGGCATTGCATAATCAACCCACAAAAATATAGAGCCAATAAGGTTGGATGTTTTCCGCGTCCAATTTTGAAAAGGATTTTCAATAAAATACTGCAATGGAACTATTAAGCGCCGGTCATCCCATATGCGAATAACGACATAGGTGCCGGTGATTTCTTCCACTCGCCCCCATTCATTTTCAACGATAACAACGTCATCTAAACTGATGGGCTGGGTAATCGCAATTTGTAAGCCGGCAATAAGATTTCCGAGTACAGGTTTAGCGGCAAAGCCTACTGCTAAACCTGCCAAGCCTGCCGACGCGAGTAAGCTGGTGCCAATTTGGCGCGCATTCGGAAATGTCATTAGCATTGCCGCAATGCCAAATAAAATAACAAAAAAGCACAACGTTTGAACCAGAACTTTAGTTTGCGTTTGAATTCTTCGCGCAGACAGATTGTCACTCATAGTAATTGGGTGACGCTGCAAAATAACTTGCTGCCCCGCTTGTACAATTCGCAACCCGAGCCAGGTAATGGCTAAAATGATTGCGAGTGTGGTGAGATGCCGTGCAATATCAATAAAAATAAAATTATCGGAGGCTGAGCCCCAAATAGTTCTTAATATTAATAATGGAATTAATAAATGAAGGGGCGGTTTAATTAGCTCCAACAAATCATGCGTAAATGAAAACGGGCTGGCCAAGCGCGTTAATAATCTGGTTAGCCAAGGGGAAGCAAAATGAAATATTAATACGGCTGTTGCTGCTCCCAGCAATAATTTAAGTTCTGGAAGGTATTGTGCCCAATTAAAAGCCATTCTTAAAATTCCTGTGTCGCAACAACGCGATCAAGCACTTCAATGATATGCAAGCTGTTTTTTTTACGCTGTTGTCATACTAAGTTGTCTATAGAAGATTGTTACCTAGGCTTGTGTCTGACGAATTGTTATTTAATGCGTCAAATGCCATTGCGTTTAAAAAGAAATGCTTTTATAACATCTGCAGGGAGAGTGCTCTGTTTCCAAGCGCACATAAGGGTAATGAGTTTTTTTATAAGTGTGGGGTCGTTTGAGGAGATGTATAAATAGAGAAAATGCATACAGAAAAGGGGGTTCTCGTCTGTATGCATTTTTATGGCTCCAGCGACGAATTATTTTTTATGAGCTTTTTCTAATTCTTGCGCCATATGTAAATGGTGTTCTAGTGTTGGCAAGGTTGCAGTGGCAAATCCAGCTAATTCAGCATCTTCTGACACAGCTGCTTCTTTAAAAAGTTCAATGGCACTTTTATGATCCGCCACCTGACTTCTTGCATAAGCTGCATTAAAGGATTCACCATCGCGTTGCTTCAATATCATTGCTTTAGCTTTTTTCATTAGTTCCGCTTCTGTTGACACTTTAAGGTTTTTTTGTTGTGCTATAGCTTTCAACTTTGCGTTTGCAGCGGTGTGATCAGTAATCATAAGCTGTGCAAAAGCTTTAACATCAGCTGCAGTTGATTTTTGTAATGCTAATTTTGCCGACTCTATTTCCGCAATATTTGTTGCGGATGCATCTTCAACGAAATCTTCTGCATCAATAGTATCTTTAGCCAAAGCTGTCGCGCTAAAACCTATAAGTAACGCGCTCGTTAATAAAATTTTAATGATTTTCATCTTGAAGGCCTCATTTTGGAAAGGGATTACTTTAAAAGAATTTCGGCGTGCTATGAGCAATCACCTTGGTGCAAGACTGAATATAAACAGAATTATTTTCTGTGTGGTGGCGTACAAAATAGAAGTAATTATTTGCTGACTTTTATTTCATAAAAGATAATAAAAGATAAATAATATGGCGGTTTGATTTTGTTCTTTGTAAAATAATTAAATATTAATGGCATTATTTATGAAAAATAATGCCATTAATATTAAGTTGCGGCTGATATTTACTAGCGGGGCACAAATAAAGAATACTGTTTGATTTAAAACCGTATGAGGCATGGATGCTGATTCGAGCCTACACGGAAGTATTCACGGCGCGTTTTAAATTGAACAGTATTCTTTACAGGTTATCAGTTAGTAGCTGGCATTAAACAGCGACTGCGCCCGCTATGTGGGGGTGAGGGTCATATGCTGCGAGTTCAAAGTCTTCGAACTTGTAATCATAAATCGAAGCGGGTTTATTTTTTATCAGCAGCTTTGGTAAGGCGCGCGGCGCGCGCGATAGTTGCGTTTGAATTTGCTCTCGATGATTGTTGTATATGTGTAAATCGCCAATGCTAATAATAATTTCGTGAGCAGTAAGCCCGGCTTGCTCGGCAAGCATATGTGTTAGTAACGCAAGGGACGCCGTGTTATACGGGAGCCCAAGAAAGCTATCTGAGCTGCGAATATAAAGTTGCGCAGAAAGTTTGTTATTGGCCACATAAAATTGATACAGCAAGTGGCAAGGAGGCAAAGCCATTTTGCCATTAAGTACATTTGCTTGAGGGCTGGCAGATTCATCAGGAAGATATTCAACGTTCCAACCATGGAATAAAATTCTGCGGCTATTAGGATTGTTCTTTAATGCCGTTACGATGTTGTCGATTTGATTAATCGAGCCGCCATCTTTGGTTGGCCATGCTGTCCATTGTTTGCCGTATACCGGTCCCAAATCACCAGATTCAGTTGCCCATTCATTCCATATTTTCACGCCATTTTCATTTAACCATTTGACATTGGTGTTGCCGCTTAAGAACCAAATCAACTCATTGACGATACTTTTGAAATGCAGCTTCTTGGTCGTCAGTAATGGAAAGCCGTCTTGCAGGTTATGCCTGAATTGACGACCAAACACAGAGACAGTGCCGGTGCCTGTTCTGTCGCCTTTTTCCGAGCCGTTTTCTAGAATATCTTGTAAAAGATCCAAATATTGCTTCATAAATATTTACTCATTAACGGAATGTCCCGGCTGCGGTTAAATCATTGAATATGCAAAAGTCAGTTTTTCTGGCTTCAGGCATTTTGGTTATTTTATCATTAAGTGCTTTTAGAAAGACATTGGCTCTTCTGTTCTGTAGCTGTTACCGATACCATTGAATCGGCTGTGCTGTTTTTATTAAGAGCATGATAAGAAGGAATTGCGCCTATATCTGTATGAAATACAGCCAGATCAACCATTTAATTTTGAAGGTGAGTGAATGAGACTTTCGTTAATTGTTGCTGCAGCACGAAAAAATGTTATTGGTCGCAATAATGAATTGCCTTGGCATCTACCTCAGGATTTAAAATATTTTAAATCGATGACTCTCGGTAAGCCCATTATTATGGGGCGAAAAACTTTTGAGTCCATTGGCAAACCATTGCCGGGCCGCACTAATATCGTCGTCACTCACCAAAATGAATGGATGCATGCCGGTGTGTTAGTTGCAAAAAGTGTTAAAGAAGCATTAACAATTGCCCAGCAATTTCAGAGCGAGCAGCATCAACTCGCCGACGAAATTATGGTTATTGGAGGCGCTGAAATTTATCGCCACAGCATACCTTTTGCCGACCGCATTTATTTAACGCGCCTTAATATATCCATTCAAGGCGACGCCTATTTTCCTGAATTACCCGATACGGAGTGGAAATTAATTTCGGAAACTCTCGGCGATGCAGATGCCAGTATTAGCCACAGTTTTTTAGTGTATGAGCGGTTGCAATAGAATAGAGATGACATTGCTATCGGTACTTGAAAATATCTCGTTGATGTTAATTGGGTTTTCTATTCTTAGTGCAATATTGTTGCTTTTGATTGTTTCTTTTAATTGCTTCTATTTGTTTAACCGCGAAATATTGCAGGTGAACCCTGGTACCCCATTTTTTATTACTCGGGCATTTTACTATTCCGTTAGTGTTTTTTTTTTGCGCGCAAAATAAATTATCCAAGAGAGTTATTCAATTTAAAAACAAATAGCAGGAATTTTATTATTGACAGGAATCATCTGTGTTGGCGGCATTGCCTATCTTAACAGGGCGAAGCCTACCGTAACGGCAGAATTACCCACGGCAAATACCACAGCGGGGCGGTAGGAAGCTCACATTTTAATTTGGGTTTTTCTACAGCCTCGTTAGTTTAATCCGTAAATAGAAATCGGTAGATGCTTGGAGTAGTTATTAAAATCTTTATCCGTGGTAAATATTTTTAGCTTTGCCCTTATTGCTACGGCACAAATTAAAAAGTCTGTATGGGAACCTTGAATGCCCTTGGCTCGACAAAAATTTGAATATTCTGCAGCGGCTTCATAGTCAGCGTCTAAAATAGGCTCATTAGGGAAGAATTTCAGCTTTGCCCTTAAGCGTTCGTAGCTTTGTTTGTCGCTATAACCGGAAAGTAACTCTTGCCTAATTGCACCAATTATTTTCACTTGGTTGTCATCTATAAGCTGAGTCAGCTCTTCAGCTATTTGCGTATCTTTTGAGGTGCCTCCCCTAAGGGCAATAGACCAGACGCAAGTATCAACAAGTATACCTGTCATTTACGCCCCTTTTTATAGTCATAATTGGTGTCTTGGGGTAATTGGCCAAAAAGAGAGGTAATTTCACGCTGCTTTCTCCTTTGCACAAATTCCATAAGTGCTTGATTTACTGTATCTTTTTTTGTACTTAACCCACTTATCAAAAGAGCTTCACTGAGTAAGTTGGTGTCAATTGAAAGGTTTGTGGCCATGAGAGATTCCTCTGTTTACACATAAGTCTACACATTGTAGCATACAAACTAACAAGCTCCAGCACCGCTCACTTCGTGCGCTCGACAGTTTGGAAGTCGCTTTTTTATAGTTTTGCTACGCAAAAGTATTCCACAAAAAACCAACTTACAAACTGCGGCTGAACTTCACGTTATGGCAGGAAAAAATGACAAAATATCTAATTTTAATTATTTTTACGTTTGCCTGCGTTAATATTCAAGCAAATGAAGCGTTTGTGGTTGACCCAACTCAGTACACTATTTCGGGAGCAGATGTAGATGGCAATGAGGCATATTTCGTAACAATAAAATATGTCTGGAAAAAACAAGCTCTTGTTCTTGAGAGCATAACTGTAAAAATCTATGAAGAAAGCATTACAGTTGACAGTGAAATTTTATCAAAAATGGAAAATATTCATATTGAAAAAATTACCGCTACAAATGATGCTGGAGTTTTTGGCTCCTATTTCTATATACAAATACCGTATGGAAAATCTCTGAGTTGCAAGTCGGCAAAGAAAAGTGGCTCTACAAAATCAGTAAATATAAGTAGCCTGCCAACCATGCAAAATGAACCTTTAAGTGTAAATATTAGCAACCCTTGTGAAAAGCCATAAGGCATTCCAGCATCACGCTTGGTTTCTTGGGCATGCCAGTTTGGCAGAGTCTCTTAACTACGTAGGCCTGAGCAATGCAGAAAAAACACTTAGGTTAAATAGAACGACAAAAGCAAAAGTCTGGGTGCTTTTATATCCAAGGCCGCGAGCGATCATATGCGTTATATTTGGTTGCCAATTGTTGTGGTTGAATTAATTCAACTAAATTTTTTTGTGTTAAATCAATCCGCTTTTGCCGCACATTTTTTAGTGCATGAACGAATCTAGTTTTTCACAATCACCAATTGCACCGTGCCGACTTTAAATCCAAACTTGGTTAAGGCTGATTCGTTTAGCAATGTTTTTTCGTCCACCAACCACATCCAATCGTCGACGGTAACATCGATGGTTGAGTCGTTGTATTTTACTTTTAATATATAGTTTAAATTAAAAGCATTTCCTGCTGTTTGTCCTTCACCAGTGCCCACTACATCTTCTGCAGTTGCCGAAAAAGTCGCTGGATTATTTTTGTTGGGTATTAGCTTCCAGGTGCGATATTGAATTTCGCCGTCGTTAAAAATAAATTTTTCTTCAAGTGTGCCTTGGCCATTTTCCCAGTACGCTTTAATGGTTGCGTTAAAATGACGAATGACTTTATTGGAGCGATTTTTTACTACGCCGTGGGCGGTTAAATTGCCATTAAAAAATTCTTGCGTAATAAGTTTTGGAGAGTTGTTGCTGTAATCATTAATGCTAACGTTAGAGCAAGCACTGAGTGTTAACAGCACGCTGAGTGCCGCAGAGAGTCTGAGTTTCATAATAATGCCTTGTCGATGGAAGGAGCGGGGCTGGTATATGACCTTGATACGTAAGGCAATCAGAAATAGTTTAGCTAGATGTAAGTTAGATGCGGAGAAATATTTGGCTGTTGGATGGGCTTGTTAAGTACCTACTGACTTTCAGATGAAGGTCAGTAGGTAAGTGTTGCAGTAAATGTAGATTAATTGGCTGGAATCAGGCGCCACCTTGAGCTCCACCAGCCCGGTTGAATAACACTGGTTTGTAAAACATTATTTTCAATATTGATGTACTGATCTGGCTTCCAGCGATTTTTAATTCTGAATTGATCGCTGCTGCCGTCCACGGCCTCTAGTATCCATTGCGCGCTCCACCAGCCGTCACCCGCAGTGCTGGATATAAGTTTGCCACTTTCAATATTTAATAATTGTGTTGGCTTCAGGCGGCTTTTTATTTTGTAGTAATTGTTATCCGCAGTGCGTTCAAAAACCCAGTGTCCGCTTGTTAGGTTCGCTGCAATATTACTTGATTGCAGGGAGCCTTGTTCAATATTGAGTGATTGCTCAGGCATCCAAATGTTTTGAATGCGATAGTTGCCGCCACCCAAAATAACTTTTTCAATGTGGAAAGAATTTAGATTAAAGCCCGCAGCTTTAAATGCTAAGGCAATGCTTTGTGCGCCAGCTTTTAATGCGACCGTATGCTTAACGGTGGTCCAGTTTTGCCAACCGCCAGTAGCCGGTATGCTCACACTACCAAATACGGGTGTTCCACCTTGTTTCTCCAATTGAATTGTTCCTCCACCATTAGGGCTGGCAACTCTATAGGAAAATTCATAGTTGCCATCGCTGGGTACTGTGATGTTATAGGAGAGCCACTCGCCTGCCGCCGTCCAGCCGACGTTAAAGCCGCCACCGGTATCGGTTGTGGCTTGAATATCTACGTTATCGCTACGGTAAGCGCCGCCCTGATTGCCGGTGGTGGTGTCGCTAAAGCCAATGTAATCTTCAGCTTGTAGTGTGATAGGTAAGCTGCTGTCGTTCTGGTAGGGAACTGTGTGGATTCTTCTTGCCGCCATAGTGGCCATTCTTTCGCGCCATACTCGAGCCATGTCCTGGCCTTCGGGGGTGCCGAGAATATTGCCTTCGTTGTCGCGGATCAGCGGTGACGAGTAGTAGGCTAAATCGTTGCCACACATGGCTGTACCACGCCCTTGGCGAACGCTGTAACCATAGTTATATCCTGTATCGCCAGCTTCTTTACAATGCATGCCACCCACGTTGTGACCAACTTCATGGCGCCATGCGCCCGGCCAAGGTATGCCAACGACTTGCGTGTCAGAATCACCACCCACGCCGGCCCAACCGGCTGCCTCACCTTCTACGCCAGTAGGCATTTGCTGCATGGCAATGAGATCTGGTGCAAGGCGGGCTATATCATCTTTAAACCAGACTTTTACCTCGCTCAATACATTTATCGGCCGCCATATAATGCCTGGGTTATGAGCCACTTGCCCGACGCCGACTAAACGCAAATAAACCCCTTGAATATTGCTGTTTTTAAGTGCCGTATTGACGGTAGCTACTTGCATTTCTGCATAGGCATTTATATTTCCTGCTGCAGCTGCAGCGGCATCAGAAAAACCCATAAACACGTCTATCACATAATTTCCTGCGGCATCTTTTTCGCTGTCGGCTAAAGCCGCAGGTATAAAGGCGGCTACAGCAGGTGCGCCAGTGGTTTTTAGTCGAGTGTTGCTGGTGGTGGGTTTTAATAGGGAATCTGGCTCTTTTGGTTTTTCAACTTTTTTCCAAACATGGCCTTCGGTGCCTTTAATATCGATCTGAAAATGGCCATCACTGGTCTCAGCAAAGCCGCGCATCTCTTCTTTTTGGTTGTCGAGTGTAATAATTAAATTATTGTAATTTTCAAGGTCCGCTTGCAGTGGGTCATTAATTTTTGCGGTAACAATTTCGATATTGCCTTTAATGACGCGTGATACAACGGTGTAAGAAAAACGTTTACCGTTATCAAAATTTATTTCATCGCGATCATGGGATTTAAATTTTAAATATTCTTGATGATTTGCCGGGGTTTGCGCGAATGTTGCAGCGCTGCAAAGTAGTGCTGTGGTGAAAATTGAAAGAACAGCAATTTTTTTTATCATGACTATGTTCCTATTCGGGTTGGTGGGATTGCATAGGAAAATATTATTGATCATAGTTACCTACGCCTGGTTTGGCGAAATCATTCATTTCTACGCGAAGGATTGAGTTGTCACTAAAAGATTAAATTCTGCGCGATACGCATAAATCTGCCAGCGAGCTAGTTAATCCTGTTGCTAGTTTTTAAACACCCCGATTTACGTTTTCGCTGATAGTGGCTGGATTGATTTTTTTTGGAGCATGTTCCAGTTTTATTTATAAAACCGGCACACTTGTAGCGATGAGATGTGCATCACATGATCGATCAGGACGCCGTCACTAATGGTGAAATTATTTTAGGTTTTAGTAATGAGCTTTTGGCTATATAGAGTTCCGTAAGCAAAGAAAATTTTTTTAGTCGGATGTATCAGGGCGTTAAATTCATTTTAAATAATGCAAAGGTTTTAAACGTTTTGGCAGATTTATACGTTTGAAATAAAGCAGTTGTATCGGTGGGAAATAAAACCTCTATTTACATTTCGGTAGCATAGCGAAAAAATAGCAGGCGATAAAAACTTCTGAAAAAAACGCGCCTTTCGACGCGTCTTCTTAGTAAATTACAACGTTTTATACATACGATGCTCTCTATTCGCGGCATCGTTGGCTACCGCTATTAACCAGAACGTTTTCCCGTCGGGGTGGTAGTACCACTTTGAGATGAGGCTGCCGAAGATGCACGATTTGACGATGAGGCCGCGGAAGATGCACCAGGAGCTGTTGGAGATGGCGTATTCAGGAAAGTCTCCATATCCGACCTGCGCGCAGGCAAAAAGACAGTAGTAAGCGCTGAAGATAGCGGGAAGACACCGTTAGCGTCAGCTCGCTCATTCACATGCACGAACCCTGCAGCATCAGGCCAGCTTTGATTCGGCCCGACACTATTAGGCCCTAGCAATCCGAAGAATGCAGGCATGTGACACCCGCCACACGTCATCGCTGTTGCGCGGCTCATTACTTGGTCTACTGTAAGCGGGCTCTGCAACTCAACTAAGCGATTGCGAATCTGCGTCTCAAAGTCGCTGCCGCGACTATTTAACGTAAAGTTGCTGAGGAAGTCGTTTTCAGAGGTATTTCCACTGGCGTGGCTTTGCCCATTATTGTGAGCATCATTCTCAACCGTAAGGCTAAACGTTGATAAGTCAGTCGCTAACAATGATGGTAGGTTTTCTACAAAGTCTGTGCGGAACGCAGCAGCGCGAACATCAGAGTTATTAACATTGAAAAGATTCGCTACCGGGTTCGATTTGTCGCTCACCACGGTAAGAGTGCTAGTGCCACCAGCTGTAGAAACTTTGTACTCTTTTAACAACCAGATCTGCTCCATAAATTGATTGGTGCGAATTTGCCCAGAAGTCTGGGAAAAATTTCGAATATCTATCGGAGCCCTTACCGCGGATGCAGGTAAGCCATTGAAATAGAAATCGCGTAGTAACTGACTTCTAACAATGGGATCATTCTGACTACTAAGGCCTCGCCAGAATTGTTGGATTGGTCGGCAACCAGTCGCACTTCCCGGCGTTGGGTTAGGTACCACCGCTTCAAAGATTATAAAGTTTCGCTGACCATCATTGCGCCCGAAGATAGCTCGGTATTCGCCACAGTCATTGAAGTTGACCCTATCGCGCAAGTCGAACCGATTAACCAGGCCGATAACCTGATATCTCTCAATGTGGAACTCCGGTGAACTCGCCTGCGCACCCTCTATGTTACGACAAGAGATCGGCCAGCCATTAACGCTCGCGTTACAGTTCCCACCCGATGCCACTGAGAGCTGCTGGTTCCACATCCGTCCGAACAGCTGGGTACCCGTTATTTGCGCAGTCGGTGCAGTGTTAATGGCGTTCATTTGGTTTGCTAGTTGCCCCATTGCGTCGACTAATCTAATCGGCACTGGAGAGAGCGTAGAAACGTCATGAACAAACAGTGAGCGGTCGACATTCAATGTGTTTGAATTCGATGACGTACTGCTCCTACTTGAGGTGCTACTTAGAGAGCTTACGCTCGACAGGCTACTCATTGAACTTTGGCTGGACAAGCTGCTAAATGAGCTTCGACTCGATAGGCTGCTCAGCGAACTTTGACTGGACAAACTGCTAAATGAGCTGCGACTCGACAGGCTGCTCAGTGAACTTTGACTGGACAAACTGCTAAACGAGCTGCGACTCGACAGACTGCTCAATGAACTTCGACTGGATAAACTGCTAATCGAACTGCGGCTGGAAAGACTGCTTATCGAACTAGGGCTTGATGAACTTCTGCTACTGACAATCGAACTTGTTGAGCTGGCGGAACTACTCGCGTTAGCGTCCACACACCTAGGTATGACAAAAGTCCCATCATGGCTACCAGTAAGCCCGATGGGCGTGCTGGCGTTAACTGCTAAATTACCATTCCAACTCAGGTTGCTTGCTCTAAGTGTTTGGGTGCCGGTGAACACGGCATTCCAGTTACTTGTCATTGGCGACGGTTCGCTGAATATTATGTTTACAGCCCAGTTACTCACGGCTGCGGGGCCGTCATTTTTGACTACAATGTCCAATTGGTAGCCGGTGTTCCAAACTGAAGTTGGAGTGACAGTACAACTTATCCCTGCCATTACTTGACTGCTACCTGCAAGCAAAAATGCCCCTGCAAGAAGTTTTGTGAAGAATTGTCTAGCCATAACGTTTTATTTCCCATTTGATTATTATTCCTCAGCCCATCTGAGGTGACAGGATTGTAATAGCAAACTAATGGCGAGCCTGCGCTCTTAATTAAACTTAACAGTGGGGCAATTTGAAAACACAGAACAAAGTAACTTTCTGATTGCACATGATAATTTTATGTCTCTAATAAAAAGCTGAGGGAAACAAATCAAGTGCAAAAATTTATTAGCAATGGTTTTTCGTCCACCAACCATCGACAGTAACATCGATGGTTGAGTCGTTGTATTTTACTTTTAATAGCATGCTAAATGCGGCTGCGAGATTGAGCTTCACATACTAACGGGGCACAAATAAAGAATACTGTTTGATTCAA
>JANPKH010000024.1:0-7708 GCA_031425935.1 Gammaproteobacteria bacterium
CTGCATTAGGTATGGCAATAGGAGCACATTTAGCTGGCAGTGAACGTAAATGCGCTGCAGTTATTGGCGATGGCGCCATGACCGCCGGTATGGCCTTTGAAGCACTCAACCATGCCGCACACACTGAAACGGACATGTTAGTAGTACTTAATGATAACAACATGTCGATCTCTCCTAATGTGGGTGGTTTTTCTACCTATCTTTCCAAAATTTGGGCGAGCAAGTTTTACAATTCCTTGCGCGAAGGCAGCAAACAAGTGCTGGGTAAAATACCACCAGCGTGGGAGTTTGCGCGCCGTACGGAAGAGCATCTAAAAGGCTTTATGTCACCGGGTACCCTGTTCGAAGAAATGGGCTTCAATTATGTCGGGCCTATTAATGGCCACGATCTGGGCGATTTAATTCGTTGCCTCAGTAGTTTGCGCGAGATTAAAGGCCCCAAGCTATTGCATATTATTACTCAAAAAGGTAAAGGGTTTGAGCCGGCAGAATTGGATCCAGTTGGGTATCACGCGCTTAATAAACTTGAACCGAAAATAACGGAATCGGCTGATGCTTCGCCATTGGTTACGAAAAATCAGGCGGTCAAGCAAAATAAAAAGTTCCAACAAATATTCGGCGATTGGTTGTGCGATATGGCTGCCGTGGATGATCGTCTTTTAGCCATAACTCCAGCCATGTGTGAAGGCTCTGGCATGGCAGATTTTGCTAAACAATTTCCGACACGTTTTTATGATGTTGCGATTGCTGAACAACATGCTGTAACGCTCGCGGCTGGCATGGCATGTGAAGGCCAGAAACCGGTTGTTGCCATCTACTCTACTTTTTTACAGCGCGCTTATGATCAATTAATTCATGATGTCGCTTTGCAAAATTTAGATGTTACTTTTGCCATTGATCGTGCTGGACTAGTTGGGGAGGATGGCCCTACTCACGCGGGCAGCTTCGACCTCAGTTTTTTACGCTGTATACCTAACATGGTTATTGCAGCACCCAGCGATGAAAACGAGTGCCGTCAATTACTGTACACCGCCTATCAGCATGTTGGGCCCGCAGCTGTGCGTTATCCGCGTGGCACCGGTACGGGTATAGCGGTTGAAAAAATAATGACTGCATTGCCCATCGGCAAAGGCCGCATCGTGCGTGCTAGTAGTAACGACCGAGCTGATGAACATAGAGCCAATCAAGTTGCAATTCTTTGCTTTGGCACTTTGCTAGCCTCAGCGCAACAAGTTGCAGAAAAGTTGAATGCAAGCTTGTGCGATATGCGTTTCGTAAAACCTTTGGATACTGAGCTTGTCGAGCGCATGGCTAGCAGCCACAGCTTGATAGTAACCATTGAAGAAAATGCGGTGGCGGGTGGTGCTGGCTCAGCGGTTAGTGAATACTTAGCTAGCCAAGGCTATGTCATGCCCGTAATGCATTTAGGTTTGGATGATGCTTTTGTTGATCACGCAAAACATACGCAGCAACTCGCAGCGCAAGGTTTGGATGCAGTAAGCATTGAATTAGCAATTTTGGATCGACTAAAAATTTTAAAGCAAGCCTACAATAATTCACAAATAACACTACAAAAAAATATTGTATGAAAAACGAAATTTCTACATTTATTCATCAGGTTTATTTTTGGCAAAAAGATGCAGAATCGAAAACTGATTTGGCTCGATTAATTCTCGGTTTAAAAACATTGCAGAAAATTGAAGTTATTAAAGGTTTTCACATTGGCACGCCTGCGCAGTCGCAAGATTCGGATATTGACAGGAGCTATAGTGTTTCTTTATTGGTATCTTTTGATGATGCAAAGGATGAAAAGCTTTATCAGGCGCACCCAATTCATATGAAGTTTGTTGAGGATTGCGGGCATTTATTTAGCAAAGTTAAGGTGTATGATTCGTTGCAAGTACCGTTTGGGCCGCTTAATTAGTAAGTTAGTTGGAGGATGAATATTTTCATCCTCCAACATACGTTTTAGTTTCTGATGTAAGTGATTTTTTTCGTACCACCAGCACAACTACCCACCACTTTTTGATCTTTAATTTCCTCGGTTGGCACAATCTCTAGCGTATAGCCAAGAACTCCTTTTGCATCAAGTTTTGCGGCAATTTCGGTTTTCAATTCTTCACAATCTTTCTCTGCAAAAGCAGGGGTAGCGATAAAGCCAAGTGAACCTAACATAACTAAAACAATAATTTTTTTCATTTACAACTCCTTAGCGGATAAAAAGAACATGGGTTTGGGGTAACGCTTTTTAACTATGAGCTTCTTCAGCATAAATCTCATAGGAAATATTAGCCTTGACTGATGTGTCGCGGGATCCATCCTGTAGAAAGTAAAGCTTATAATCAGCAACAAGGGGTATGGTTGGGTACGTAGCCGGTGCTTGGTCCGTGCCTTTTTTAGCGTCCTTGTTTACTAACGCTCCACGAACAAGGGCGGGGCCGCCTTCGAGCTTTTTGTCCGAGCTAAAGTTTATCTCAAAACGAATATAGTACATTTCTGCACAGGGAAGCTCGATTGTTTTCTCATTCATATTCGAGATTACGGGCATCCATTTTATTTCTGTTTCTGATGGGTGAGTAAATGCAACTCCGTTTACGTAAACAACAACATTGATTTCTGCAGAGGAGTCTTCGGGGAAAAGCTGTATTTGCTTCAATTTCATAAAAGTGTGAGATTTTTTAAAAATATCATTCTGTGTAGAATCCATTACTTTTTTGGCTGCGCGAGCACGTGCTAACATTGCCAGCAGAGCAATTAAAACACTGAAACAAAACAAAACTAAGAGTGTCGCCCAGCCCGGGGAAACAGCTATGAGCTTAACTATGTTGTCCAGCATTTCTATTAATCCCCTTGCGACATCATTATTTAAAAGCACAAACTATATCGTTACTCAATTTTAAATACACCATTAATTAAATATAATTTCGGTAGTCCTTAATCACTACCATGGTAAGCGTTCGCCATTTGAGTGCCAAAAACCGCCACTTGTGGTTATGTTTAATTCATTAATGCGCTGGCACAGGCGTCGTGCAGATTCTTCAGCGGTAATATCGCCGCCAAAATTCACCATTGCAGTTTGTACATAGCCTGGATGCAAAATCGCCACTGCTATGCCGCGTGATTTTACGTCATGACTTAATGACATAGCTGCCGCATTTAATGCAGCCTTGGACATACGATAGCCATAATATCCGCCAGAAGTGTTGTCGCCTATGGAACCCATACGGCTGGTGATAAAAGCAATTTTGGCATTAGGCGAAAACAAATTAAGCAGCGTTTCGCTAATTCGTACCGGGGCAATAGCATTTACTAAAAATTGTTGGGATACATTCGCGTAATCAATAACTCCCAAGCTTTCGTGGTTAAAAATACCGGCATTATTAATCAGTACCTCAATGCTACATTCTGCCAACAGGATAGGCAGTTGTGCTATTGCATCGGGATTTGTTACATCAATCCCTGCAAGTACTTTAACACCAGTAGCGTTTAACTCTGCTGAGGTCTCGCGACAAAACCCGTAGACCTGCCAACCTTGCGCTAAATATTCTTTGCACAAAGCTAAGCCAATGCCGCGGTTTGCTCCAGTTATAACAACTGTTTTCATAAGGTGCATCCTTTGAAATTTGCCATCGCGAATACTTTTTGATCGTTTTTTGAGCTTAATTGGCACTTTAAACATTCAGTGCTGGTGCGTGCAATCTGCGTTATTTGTGCCTACTGGATAGATATGAAAATTCATTATTCATGGAGAGGAGTGGGTTTGAGTGTACTCATTAATAGCAAGAATGGATATTCATAATTTGAACTGGTATCGATCTACTGTACTTTACCCAAAAAAAGTAGCCTATAACACCCTCAGCTAATTGCACCGCGCTGCAGAACAGGGCAAGATTCGTTCGCAGCACTTACCCTTAAGTTCGCTATATTCCAACCACATACTAATAAGTAACTAACCATGTTAAAAAAATTACAGCCATACTCAAATTACCTTTATCCATTGATATTACTGATTTGCTCTTTTGCGATTTACTTTACTTATTATGGCAGCCCTAAATCCATGTTTTGGGATGAGAACTATCATATAGTTTCCGCGCAAAAACATGTTGATAACATCATGTACATGGAGCCGCACCCGCCGTTGGGTAAGATGCTCATGGGTCTCGCTGAAGTCGTTATTGGAGACAATGATGATGTCGATAAACATAAGCTCAACGAAACTGATTATTTAAAAGGCGAAGAAGCGCCGCCCAATATGCAATACACTGGTTTTCGTTTTCCGTCAGTAGTACTTATGGCATTCTCAGTGCTATTTTTTTACGGCATTATTCATCGCATCACGAAACATAAATTGCTCGCTTTCGCATTTAGTAGTTTTATAATTTTTGACAACGCTTTAGTAGTGCACGCACGTGCCGCAATGCTAGAAGGAATCCAATTATTTTTTGTGTTAGCTGCGTTGTATTATTTTACGCTTGTTATTACTAGCAGTAAAAAAATTCTGCTCAAGCACTACGCTATTATTGGCGTATTGATTGGTCTTGTAATTAGCGTAAAAGTAAATGGTTTTATTCTGCTATTGCTTTTCCCCATGCTTTTTGGCGTTGATCAATGGCAAAACCTACAAAAATTTGACGTTGTGGCTTTGCTGCAGCGTCTCGCTGTTGCGGTGCCATCTGGTGTCGTGCCGACTGCCTTAATATTCTTCGGAATTTTTTATATTCACATTGGTATGGGCACTAAAGTATTAACTGGCCACACTTACAAAGCATCTCCTGAATATTTAAATAAAATAAAAGAGCGCTCAACCTGGAGCCCTAGCACTTTTATTGTCGGGATGAGAGATAACTTAAAATATATGAGCGAATATGCTGATGGGGTGCCCAAACTCGATGAGTGTAAATCTGATGAAAATGGCAGTTTTGCTTTGGATTGGGTGCTAGGCAAAAAGACAATCAGCTATCGTTGGGATAAAGAAACTATTGATGGGAAAGCAAAAACGCATTATATGAGCATTGTTGCCAACCCCATTATCTGGTTTAGTGTGTTGGCGGGAATTATCTTTAGTGTCGGCCTTATCATGAGTAAATTCGTTTACGGTCAGAAAGAAAAAGATACGCCGTTATTTTATTGGATTTGCGCATTTACCACATTATACATTTGCTACATGGTAGCAATTTTACAAATCGAACGAGTTATGTACCTTTACCATTACTTTGTGCCGCTGATATTTGGATCCGTCAATGTCGCATTAATTTTCAGTTATATTTATCGCGATCATATCATCACTAATAATAGGCATATGTGGATTAACCTGGGCATTTATATCGTACTGGTGATTGCGATTTTTGCATTCTTTTCACCGTTCACTTATGGCTTCGGAATTACAGAAGATCAAGCTGAATTACGTAACTGGTTTAGCTTCTGGAAATTACAGGTGGTGTCATAATGAAAATTTTCTTCGATAAAAATATCGCCTTTTCGATCGTGCTCACCGTGGTGATTGGCTCCATTGTAGACCGAATAATTCCCCCTTCGGTGGATCACGTATTCAGCATGGTTGTTAGCAAGAACCGCACTGGTATTTCAGACATACATCAAGTGCGCGATATAGAAATCAGCAAAACGGTAATGGTTGATCGTATTAATCTCGCCGATAAAAGCCGTTTCCGGCATGAGAAGTTAGGCGATCTTGGTTATAGTAATGATTTTTTTGTAGATTTTGATGCGCCTTTTAACGTAAAAGTAGCTGGTGATTATTATTTTTTACTCGCAAGTGATGACGGTTTTGTATTCAGTGTCGACAACAAGAAATTGTGCGAATGGACTCATGACCGCCCCATTACTACTGATACCTGCCGCATCCATTTAAGTGCGGGCGAACATCGCTTTAAGCTCAGTTACTTTCAAGGTTATGGTAATGCTGGCTTAATCATGAGCTACGGCAATACCACTAGTGACAAGCAATACCTTGCTGGTGAAAACTCTAAATACATAAGCTTTACGCGTTAACCTGTTTTTGTTTTATCTGGGGGTGTAAGCATTTAATGTTTATGCCCCTTTTTTATTAGCGTTTGACCCCTTCATGAACTCCTTCGCCATAAAAATCCTCGTTTATTAGTGCTCGTTTTTGTTACACAACCGGATTCCGGTTGGATTCGGACTAATCCCAGTATCGCCGCGAAACTGCTACTAACCAGTTTGCGCGTTGAGTTCAACCTGAGCCGACTATACTTTGTCATGTAACTACAGTGGCTATGAACTTTATTTACTTGTCAGGTAACGCATGATGTTTAATTCCAGATCCACATTAACTTTTATTGTATTGGCCACTTTGGGCCTATTTAGCTCAACCTATGTATTTGCAAAACCTTATAAAGGGGCCGAAGTTTACAGCTCAGAAGCTCACAAATATGGTCGTTATGTTATCCGCATGCAGGCGGCTAAAGGTAGCGGCGTCCTATCTACCTTTTTTACTTATAAAGAAGGTTCGGAGCAGGCAGGCGCTTTTTGGGAGGAGATTGATGTTGAAATCTTTGGGAAAAATGACGCCTTCCAATGGCAGAGCAATATCATCCAGGGCCAGCCACGGAAATTAACAGAGGGCGTGCATACCGCATCTCAATCGCTTGCTGACGCTTATCACACCTATATCGTAGATTGGACACCAACCTATGTCGCATGGTTTGTAGATGGAGTGGAGATCAGAAGAATTACGGGGGGCGAGTTTGTTTCTAGCCTAACCCATGAACAAGGTATGCGATTTAATTTGTGGGCCTCCACATCAGAGGCGTGGGTGGGAGCGTTCAATGATGCTATCTTGCCGGTTCATCAATTTATCAATTACTTCGAATACCACAGCTACGATACTACAACGGAAACCTTTACCTTGTTATGGAGGGACGATTTCGACAGCCTGAATACAAATCGTTGGGGCTTGGCAAACTGGACTTTTGATGGAAATAGAGTCGATTTCGCACCGGCAAATGCGGTTGTTAAAGATGGCGTATTAGTGCTTGCACTCACCCACGAATCCGCAACAGGCTTTACCGGCGCAGTGCCTGCTGACAACACAAGTAGTGCATCAAGCGCTGCTGCAATGTCTAGTTCCAGCACCAGTTCTTCAGTAGCCAGTAGTATTGCGAGCTCGGCGGCAAGCAGTGTTAGTGCCCCTGTTAAAAAGTCATCGAAAGGTGGTGGCGGTGCATCGTTTGAATTCCTGGCAATACTTTTGCTTTTTGCATTTTATCAGCAGCGCCAGGGAAAATAATTTACATCTAATAATTTACATCTAATAATTTGCATATAAAGACGGGTTAATTTAATCCGTCTTTATATGTATCAATATTTTATGCTCAACTTAAACCACGCGACATTACTTGGGCAGTGTGAAAGTAATTGGCGCCGTAAATTCAAAGGTGGGGCCAGAAATTGTGTCTGGAATTGGCGGCAGCGGGAGTGCTTTAGTAATAAATTGTTGCGCTGCTTCATTCAAAAGTTTGTGCTTTGAAGATTCAATCATTGATGTACTCATGACATTTCCTTTGCGATCAAGAATAAGGGTAATGCGCACGCTGCCCTCTTCATTGCGTGCAAGCGAGAGCTTGGGGTAGCGAGCATGAGTGCGAATTCTTTTCATCAAATCTGAAACATAAAACTGACGTGCCAACAATGTTTGGACGGTGAGAGCAGGTTTGTCTTCATCTTCAGC
>JANPKH010000025.1:0-11071 GCA_031425935.1 Gammaproteobacteria bacterium
TTTATGTGTAAAGCGGGGTATCTTTTAATCTATCCACTGCTAATGCAATTGGAATCTGAAACACATCATGCGCGCACCATCGGAATGGTATCAGTCATCGTCCACTTCGGGGCAATACTCGGTGCACTTTTGGGTGGCATCGTCTTACAAATAACAGAAGCCAGTGAAATCTATTGCGTAATGGCGGCGAGTGATTTTGTTGCGATGTTCTGTTGTGTGTATTTATGGCGAAACTTCGGTGAGCAATTTAATGTGAAACGAATTATTCGCGATAACCATGAACACACGCCACCAAGTAAAAAACCTGTTCGCTCATGGCGGGTTTATCGGCTTGGAGTGGTAATGCTATTTTTTTATTTTGGCGCCTACATTACCTGCCCTTTCTTTGTTAGCTTCTGGCAAAGCATTTCAACGCACCAATCAACCGCGTGGTCGGGGTCAATCTATGCCATACCAGGCATGATGGCATTGTGTGTATTGTGGTTCACTCGCAAAAAAAATATACAAATTCCCACTCTACTCACCCTCGGTAGCGCCTTAGTCATCAGCATTATCGGTTATGCATTACAAAACATCGCCACTGAAGTTGCCGTTATTATTGGACGCATAATATTTGGTGTAGGAATTTATTACGCTAGTATTTATTTGGAGCTATTGATTTTTCATGGCGGAGATAAAAATGCTTACGCTACCGATGTTAGCAGCGTTTATTTTTTTCAAAGCCTGGGTGTACTGCTTTCATCTTACAGCGCGGGCATTCTAGTTGATCATACCAATCCACAAGCAGCATTCTATGTGGGATCACTTTTTCTAGCTGTGGCCTTCATTATTTTTTGGCTAATGAAATCCCACTTAATTCAAAAAATTTTACCACCGCAAGCAATACAACAACCCTCTGTTCCAATTGCCTACAAACCTGAACAACCCTCACTGATTGATTTCAAAGGAGCGACTCATGATTATTAGTAGATCCCTTTACCAAAAGAATATACCTGAATTTGGGCAGCTGCATTTGCGTAAATTAAATGATAGCGACGATATTAGTCTGATTCATGATTGGGTGGGACGTGACTATGCAAAATTTTGGGGAATGCAAACGCATACCCTAGAACAAGTGCGTAGCGAATATGAAAAGTTGCAGGAACATGGGCAGGTCTTTATGGGTTTTTATGAAAATGTGCCCGCATTTTTAGTTGAAGTTTACGACCCCAAACAAGATATTTTGGCGAATCATTATGCCGTGCAAGCGGGTGACCTCGGCATGCACATTTTGCTGGCTCCCGCACAAATTCCTATTGCGCAATTTAGTTGGCAAATATTCACCTTTGTAATGGAATTTTTATTTAATCATCAACACGCCAAGCGCATCGTGGTGGAGCCTGATGCACGCAATCAGAAAATTCACCGTTTAAATCACCGCGCCGGGTTTGTCTATCAAAAATTATTACAACTGCCGCATAAAACAGCTTGGTTGGCTTTTTGCACCCGCGCACAATTTTTTAACGCCATCACACAGGATAAGTCTATGTATAACGCTGCCACCCCTCCCTTGCTTGAACAACAAGCCGTGCAACATTTGCAACCGGAACTTTGGAAAAAAGTAAACCGTTTGCATTTACGCAAGGCCATTAGTGAATTTGCCCATGAATCTATTATTCAGCCGGTTTTTTTAAATCACGCAGGTGAATGGGATTTGTATCAAATTACGGCAGATTCACCGGAAATTTATTATCAATTCCTTGCCCAACGGATGAGTTTGAATCATTGGTTTATTGCCGAAAATTCCATTCAAAAATTTGTCAATAATGAAATAGCGGCATTAGACTCACCACAATTTATTATTGAGTTTAACCGCCAACTGGGTATCGACCCGCATAAATTACCAACTTACCTTGAGGAAATTAGTAATACGCTTTATGGCAGTGCCTATAAACATAGCAAAGAAAATATTCATTCAGATACGCTAGTGAATGCAGATTTTCAAACCATTGAAACCGCCATGATGGAGGGACATCCAGCATTCGTGGCTAATAATGGCCGCGTGGGGTTTGATGGTAAAGATTATTTTAATTATGCTCCGGAAACGGCAAATAAATTTAAACCTGTGTGGATAGCGGTACACAATTCGAAGGCACAATTTGCTTGCTCGGACGAATTAAATTTTACTGAATTGATGATTTCTGAATTAGGTGAAACTCAATTTTATCAGTTTCGTGCGCACCTTATTAATCACCTCCTAAATCCTGATGAATATGTATTTATGCCAGCGCACCCCTGGCAGTGGTTTAATAAATTAGTAACCGTATTTGCCGCTGAAATTGCTCAACAACATATAGTTTTATTAGGTTACGGAGAAGACGAATATGTTGCACAGCAATCTATTCGAACCTTATTTAACGCGTCTCACCCGCAGCGCCATTATATAAAAATGTCGTTGTCAATTTTGAATATGGGTTTTATGCGTGGCCTTTCACCTTATTACATGGGTGGCACACCCGCTATCAATGATTGGGTTGGCCGTCTATTGGCCAATGATAAATATTTGCAACACAACGGGTTTTATATGTTGCGCGAACTTGCGTCGGTAGGCTATCGCAATCCTTACTACGAAAATTTGCCCGTAAAAGAAACTCCATTCAAAAAAATGTTGTCGGCGTTGTGGCGGGAAAGCCCAATCAACATCATCGCACCTAACCAACGCCTGATGACAATGGCGGCGCTGTTACATGTGGACGCCAAAGGTGTGGCACTTTTACCAGGCATTATTAATGCCTCCGGGTTAACCACCAGTGCTTGGCTGCAACATTATTTAACTGCTTATCTAAGCCCGCTCATTCATTGTTTTTATGAACACGATTTAGTGTTTATGCCGCACGGTGAAAATCTCATTTTGGTATTGGAAGATCATGTTCCTGCGTATGCGATTATCAAAGATATTGCTGAAGAAATTGCCATCATGAATGAGCACTTGGTGTTGCCGGAAATGGTCCAACGTGTACAAGTCGCTGTGCCGGAAGAAATTAAAGTGCTATCTATTTTTATTGATGTCTTTGACGGATTCTTTCGTTATCTAAGTCAAATTTTAGTTGAGCATATGAAATTCCCGGAGAAGCATTTTTGGAAACTGGTGGCGCAATGTATTTATGCTTATCAAGATCAACATCCGCTGTTGTTAGAAAAATATACTCGCTACGATTTTTTTATGCCGGAGTTTGCGCACTCTTGCTTGAACCGACTGCAGTTAGTTAATAACCAACAAATGATTAGCGATTTAATGGAACAAGCAGACAGTTTACAGTTTGCCGGAAACCTTATTAATCCAATCGCACAGTTTAAGCGGCAAGCTTTAATGAATAGTCATTCAAAAGAAATTTTGAGCGGCGCCTAACTTTAATTGATGCTGACGAAAGAAATTTTGTCAGCATCACGCATCTTTCTAATCACAAATTAATTGTATAAAGAACTGACATTATGAAGCGCAACAAAAATATTTTTACCCTTACCGCATTCACAAGCTTGCTTTCGACATTCAATGTAGGAGCCGCCGCGCCCACCGAAACGGGGAAACTTAACGCTGTAAAAGTTTCCGCTGACGCACTGGTGACGACTACCGAGCAAACCGACTCCTACACCATTGATAGCATGAATACCGCGACCAAATTGGATTTAAGTATTCGAGAAACGCCTCAATCTGTTTCCGTTATTACCCGTACACAACTAGATGAATACCACCTCACCACTATCAACGATGCCTTGCAACACACTCCCGGCATCACAGTAGAAAGCGCTGAAACAGACCGAGCCTTTTACACCGCCCGCGGTTTTGATATCACTAACTTTCAGGAAGATGGCGTAGGTATTCCACTGAATTGGAATTTAAGTAAAGGTGATACCGATACTGCAATTTATGATCGCATCGAAGTTGTGCGCGGTGCCAATGGCTTGATGGCAGGTGTAGGTAATCCTTCTGCCACCATTAATAAAGTACGCAAGCGCCCCACCGCTGATTTTCAAGCGTCAGTAACAGCCAGCGTGGGTTCGTGGAATGACTACCGTCTTGAGGGAGATGTATCGGGCGCGCTGACAGGAAATGTGCGGGGTCGCATGGTCGTCGCCCAGCAGGATAAAGATTCTTATCTTCGTGATTACAGTAAAAGATTGGCAGTCGCCTACGGTGTTATAGAAGCGGACTTGAGTACCAACACCTTGTTAACGGCCGGTGTATCACATCAAAAAAGCGATGCCGATAGCCCAATGTGGGGCGCTTTAACCCTCGCCTATAGTGACGGCACACCCACCAATTTTGATATTTCAACGAATACTTCAGCTGATTGGTCATATTGGAATGTGGCGGAAACCAAAAGTTTTATCGAACTAAATCATATGTTTGACAGTGGTTGGATGACTAAGGCCACCTACACCCATACCGATCAGAATGACGATTCCAAACTCTTTTACATGTATGGCAGCATTGATCCACAAACCAATAGCGGCTTATCGGGTTGGGCAGGCAAATACAGTACCCGTAGAGATATTGATTTAGTGGATGTTTATATATCGGGTCAATTTACTCTGGGCGGACGCGAGCATGATTTGGTGGTGGGTGCCAACTGGGCAAAGAGTCATTCAGTAGATACTGAAGATTCAGACCTCACCACCGGCAATGGCTTCCCGGATATTGGCGACTTTACGCAGTGGCGCGGCCAAACCCCGCATCCAACAGTCGTTCGCAACCCTGATTCGGGGGCAAATGTAGATGACAAACAAACTGCAATTTATTGGGCAGCGCATTTGCATTTTACGGACAAATTTTCTGGCGTTGCTGGCGCGCGTTTGGCCAGCTTTGATAGCACCGGCACTAGCTACGGCGTGTCGGTGGATGCCGAGGAGAAAAACAAACTTATTCCCTACGCAGGCCTAACTTACGACATTAATCAGACATACACCCTTTATACCAGTTACACCGAAACCTTCATGCCTCAGTCGCAAGAAGATGCAGATCATAAACGACTTGAGCCAACAGAAGGTGTGAGCAGTGAGCTGGGTATTAAAGGTGCTTTTTTTGACAATAGCCTAAATGCCAGCGCTGCTGTTTTTAAAGCGGAACACAAGAATATTGCAGAATCTCTAGGTTATGTGGATGGCAATGCGGTGTACAACGGATTTGATTACGACTCGCGCGGCATGGAGCTTGAGCTTTCCGGAAAAGTGACTGAGCACCTGAGCGCAAGCATTGGTTATACCAATCTCATCGTGGATAACATGCAAGGCGACGTAGCAAAAACTTATGCGCCCAAACAAATGTTTAAGCTTTCCACCAGCTACAACCCCGCTAAGTTACCGCAATTAACATTCGGCGCTAGCGCGCATTGGCAGGCGGATATCTATCGTCAAAACGAACCGGTAAAACAGGACGCCTACACCCTAATCGATTTATTTGCCCGCTATGAACTCAGTGATCACCTATTGGTTGCCATCAACCTGAACAATCTCGGCGATGAAAAATATATCGAAAGCATTGTCTGGAGCCAGGGTTTTTATGGTGCGCCGCGCAATGTTAATGTGTCACTCAGCTGGAGCTATTAGGAAATAACATGCGCCCTTATCTTGTGTTATTGCACCGTTGGTTCGGCCTGTTTATTGCCGTTTTTTTATTAATCGCGGGTTTGACTGGTGCGATTATTTCATGGGATCACGAACTGGATGCATGGTTAAATCCACAACTTTTTAATGCACAAACCCAAGGGCAATATCAGTCTTCGCTGACCTTGGCCAATCAATTGGAAGCTCAAAATCCAAAACTACAAGTGAGCTACTTACCGCTGGATATTGCAGAAGGTAAAACACTGATTTTATCTGTTAGTCCACGCATGGATGCGACAACTCAAACAGCTCACAAGCTAACTTACAATCAAATAGCGCTGAATGCCGTTACTGGAGAGCAGCAAGGTCAACGGCAATGGGGCGAAGTTTCTCTCGCCCGTGAAAACCTACTGCCATTTTTATACAAACTTCATTACACCCTGCACATTCCCGACGCCTGGGGCCTGGAATTGGGAATGCTGTTTATGGGGATAGTGGGGATTATCTGGTTATTTGATTGTTTTATCGCACTGTGGATTTCTTTCCCTAACCTTACTGCCTGGCGCAAGTCGTTTGCTTTCCGCTGGAGTGGCGGGCCCTATAAACTCAATTTTGATTTGCATCGCTCTGGTGGCGTGTGGGTATGGTTGTTACTGCTAATGCTTGCCGTTACCTCAATCTCCATGAATTTGGGCACTCAGGTCACCCGTCCATTAGTGTCATTTTTTTCCGAACTAAGCCAAAGTCCTTTTACCAGCCGTGTACCCAACCCTGAGGATAAACCCATTGCACCGAATATAACGCGAGAAAAAATACTCAGCTTGGCAAATATAGAAGCGAGAAAACGCGATATAGCTTGGCCCGCAGGCGCCATTTTTTATTCATCCACATTTGGGATCTACGGTGTCAGTTATTTTCCAAAAGGCAATGAGCACGGCGACGGCGGTTTGGGTAACCCCTGGCTTTATTTTGATGCTGAAGATGGCCGCAGTGTTGGGGCAACTATTCCCGGGACCGGAACTGCAGGGGATATTTTTATGCAGGCACAATTCCCATTGCATTCCGGCCGTATCCTAGGTCTGCCTGGTCGCATTTTGATGTCATTGATGGGCTTAA
Source organism: Gammaproteobacteria bacterium (assembly GCA_031425935.1). GTDB lineage: Bacteria > Pseudomonadota > Gammaproteobacteria > Pseudomonadales > Cellvibrionaceae > Cellvibrio. The sequence goes on from JANPKH010000025.1 coordinate 6,700, forward strand.
TCGTCGCGACGTTATCGCTAACGGGTATTGTTATTTGGCTGCGTAAACAACGCTCACGCAGCACAGTCAAAGCCTACCGAGAAACCTTTGACGCGCATCGTCGTCTCACAAATAGTTCATAAACTTAATGTAAGGTCCGGCCAGCATTCGAAAGAGCTGCTCCACACTGAGCGGTGAAGACATATATTAGCTTCACTTGTAATCGGTTACACTCAATAAATATGGCGCGCAAATCATTGCAATATAGGAAAATAAAGGTAATAGTATTTACGACCATATGTTAACGCATAAAATAACTATAACGTATCGGGAGAAAACATATGCTGGCCATAACTGACTCGTCATTTGCGTTTTACTTTAACCTCTCGCGTGCGGATTACTGCTTGCAGTTGCTGAGCAACTGGGGGTACTGCCATGGACTATAACGCAAAGACCATCCCTTTCTCGTTACACCCTTTGGGTCTGATTGAAAACTTCATCAGCTTGGGCGCCGATATTGATGAGCTGTTACACAACACTTCTTTAAATAGCCAATCAGTGCATGTGAAAGGGCTAAAAATTTCTTTTATCCAACAATCACGCATTGTAGAGAATGGCCTGCGCGCTTGCGCCACTCCCGGCCTAGGATTCATTATTGGCAACAATATGGATTGGAGTTTTCACGGTAGCCTGGGCAATATAGTTCATTGCAGCCCTAGCCTTGCCGATGCCTGCGCCAATTTCCGACGCTATTTGCAAATTGCCCAACCCCTCTATAAATTATTTTTTTCACAGCCAGATTATTTTTTCGATAAAGGTAACTTTCTAGTAAGCCCCATACGCACCATGGTTGACGAGTCGTTATCGCCACAACTTGCCAGATTTGAATTGGAATACCGGCTAGCGATTTTGTTACGTGTTTATGATCTGTGCGGTAATAAATCAGCGGGAGATACCTCGGTGCGTATTGGCCTGCATTACCCTCAACCAACTTACACTGATTTACTTAAACAGCTGCCGATGAGTGAAGCACACTTCAATTGCCGCTTTTCTTATATCGCCGTACACCGCGAGTTTTTCTGCACGCCTTGGCGAGAATTACGCAAGCCACTGTTTGATAAAATTATTGAGCGCTGCGAAGAAGAATTTGCACAAGCGAATCTCGACAATAGCTACACCGAAAAAGTGCAGTGGTTAATTCATAAAAACTTTCAACCTAATGTAAGGTTGCAGGACATAGCCGATCAGATGCGCGTTACACCCCGTGCACTCACCCGCAAGCTTGCGGCCGAAAACACCAGCTTCCGGCAAATTTTTAATCGAGTACGTATGGAATTTACGGTCTTGCATTTGCGCGAATCCCAACTCAGCGTTGACGAAGTTGCCAACGTAACGGGGTTTTCTTGCTCAGCTAGTTTACGCCGCGCAGTAAAATCCTGGCAAAGCGCAGGCACCCAGCAGGCAGCTCCAGAACAAGAACAACAACAGCAAGGGAGAGAAGAGCATGTCCTTTAATCGCCGTTCATTAACAATACTGCTCTTTTGTTTGGTGCTATTTGCATTGCTATTACTGTTGCTCAACGAACCTTGGCAGTCTCCGGTAAAGCAGCAATTACCAACATCCCAAAGCCTCGCTTCTTCGATTAAAAGTCTCGCTCCTTCGATTAAAAGCGCACCAACAGCGATGCCCACCACAAGCCAAACATCACGAACATCATCTAAGGTGCCCTTGCCCACTGAAAGCTTTGACACAGACTTGGCTTTAACACTGCTAAGACAGATAGCTCTCGACGAACAAGGTTACCCCATTATTAATAACCAACTAAAACGACAACTAGATAACGCCGTAAACTTGATTGGTAATGAGCGAAGCCCGGCGGAGCTGGATAAGCTTAGCCAGCTTATTAAACAAACCTTTGAGCAAGCAACAGCTCAAAGTGTTGATCATATTTTGCATCGATACTATTCCTATAAAATTGCTGAACAAAACTATGCCACCACGCTTAACGCAACCGATTCGGTAAATACGCTAAAAAATGAACAAACACTATCTGCGATGCGCGAAAGCTATTTGGGTCATGAACTCGCTGAGCAATTATTTGGCGAAGAAAAAAATTACAGCGACTACATATCGGAATTGACAGGACAATTGTCGGCGCCGGATTTGTCGGAAGACACTCGTCGTAATATCACCATTGAACTGCAAAAAAAATATCATCAAGAGCAAAAGGAAATGGAAGAATTATAAACTCGCCTGAAGAGCGGCCCAACAATCCAAATAAATGTTAGCGCCAGCACGATAGAAATAAAACCATAAGGGAAGCGGCCAAACCAGGTCAAAACCGGCTGCTCAGGGTACGCAACCTTCGCGACTGCTGCAGAGCGCGCATAAGCAGGCATAACCGCCGTGATTCTTCCGCTCGCTGAAAATACAGATGAAGGCCCGTTGTTGAGCGCATGAATCAACGGCGTGCGCTGCTCCAAACTGCGCAACCGAGAGCTCACTAAATGCAAATGCGGCTCTATGCTTGTGCCAAACCAACTGTCATTACTCTGAGTTACTAATAATTGAATATTATTTTGTTGCTCTGCAGCAGCTTGCAACAAACCTGCAACATAATGAGGATATGCAACTTCGTAACAAATCAGCGGTTGCATTTTTAATTGCTTAAAAATCATGGGCGGGCTTGGGTCACCCTGCGCCACAGGTGTATAAAAACTCCCAAAAAGTTTTTTTATTCCATAACCTAAAATGGGTACATCCGCCAAGGGCAAATATTCACCGAATGGAATGCGTATATATTTTCGATATTCTTGCAGACCCTGTGAGCTGATAAGTGCGCTCGTGTTAAATGTTTCATCGCCTTGCGTCTGTAAATCCTGAATCAGCAACGCAATATTTTCGCTCGTCACATAATGGTTAAAAGCAGCCCTCACATGAGCCTCATTATAAAAACCTGTGTAACGTGCTTCCGGCCAGATGACGAGCTCTGCACCCTCGCTTGCCAGCGCAAGAGATAATTCCATTTCCACCGGATACGCGCGGCTAAAGCCATCAGGTGGTGGCGGGATTTCTATGCTGGGTGCCAAGTTGGGTTGAACTATGCCCAGCTGAATAGCGGGCCATTTTCTTTCTTCAGCGGACCAGTAACAATAAGCGACGTAGCCATAAATAAACCATACTAGTACTAACCCGAGCGCTGCATATTGATAGCGATCCAACTGCGCAAAACGTTTTTTAATGAGGGCAAACACCAAACCATTGTGCAATAAGATCACAAAGTGCAAACCTGTAGCGCCAGTGATATCGATGGTCTGTAAGCCGAGGAGGAATTTACTTTGTGTAATAGATAAATCCGCAGGGAAAACCACGGGCAACGCGAAAAATAACAATGTGCCGAATAGTGCCAAACTCAGCCATTCGCTGCCCGGCCGCCAACGAGCAAAAAGTACTATCAAACACGCCAACACCGCAAATAGCTGCGCGCAATAAACCCAATAAACGCTCGCTAGCAAAATACAATAGGCCAACTCAAGCTCGCTCATTTGTCGGAGAAATCCGACAACCCAATAACTTGCAATTGTAAAAAATAAACAACCAAACACTGTGCCCAAGCAATAAGCACGTTTGATGGAAACACCTTCCAGTGAAAGTAAAAAGGGTACTAACCCAACCCAAGTTAATAAAAACAAATTTTCATTAAATACGCTCGCTCCCACACTAAAGGCAGCGAGTAACATTAATCCAATTTGACGCAATATCGGGTAGCTTTTAATCGTTAACTACCTCGCGAATCTCAGTGCAAACGGGAGCTACGACTATACCCGTCAAAATAGGTGATATTAATTGCACACCAGCGGCCTCGACGCTTTGGTAAAAATGGTGGTGATCAGCAAATAAATTTTTTGCGATGTCGCCAAAAAAAACTTTTTGTAATACGCGATAATCTAACAGCTGTTGACTTGCTTGCTCCACCAAATAACGTTGGTTGATATGCTGCTCCGCTCGCTTATATTCTGCATAGCATTGTAATAAGTTACCTAGCTGTTTTCCCTGCGGGGAAGGAAAAGATTTTTCAAAAAGTTTTTCATCAAATTCAACGCCAAAGTTATTTACTGCGTGCGATAAATATTTCTCAGTTTGCGCGTTAATCATTAATTTATTTACATCAGTTACATACAATTGACCCAGCAATTGCTCTAGTTGATAAAAATTATTGTCAGTATTATTTTTTACCGCAGAGCTCGTAAAAATGATTCGATCCGCCACAGGCGTTTCTTGCATAATCCACGACACAAGCGTTGCAATTGGTAGTAGCAACAACCATACATTTCGCGAACTAAATGGCACTGTTTTATGCACTTGCATTTTTCAATTCCACGCTAACTTTTG
>JANPKH010000026.1:0-3841 GCA_031425935.1 Gammaproteobacteria bacterium
GGCGAGAGGAATTGAACCCCCGACCGGCTGATTACAAGTCAGCTGCTCTACCTACTGAGCTACGCCAGCCTTTTATAACCACCATTTATCGTGGAGGGCGAATTCTAGAGAAACTTTCTCTAACGCGCAACACCTAAACAGTAGTTTTGTCGTCTTTCGATACCATTCTCTTCTTTTAATAACTCCAACCACTGCTCTGCGCTTATTTTTTGCTCGCTCTTATCTTTAATCTCTACCCAAACCTCACTATGGCTTTTAGGAATCTCCTTAATTTCCGCTCCATAACCTTGGTTTCGAATTTTTTCAGCCCTTTCGGTCGCTTCTTTAGGATCTGCAAACTGACCAAAAGAGATCCCATTCGCCAATTCGCCAGTTGGAATTATGTAACTATCGATGGATTTTGCCTGCACCTCATATAGTTTGCGCAACGCTTCTTTTTCGGACATTTCGGGTTTTAAATAAACCCAATAGTTTTTTCCATCAGCTATTTCTACATTTCTAATGGCTGCAACCACCTCTAATCCGGCCAACCGTTCAACTAAGTATTCCGCATGCAGAAGTTCAGCAAAAGGCCCAATTAACTGACACTGATCTGACGAACCTCCTACGAGTGATGAATCAGCCGCTTCTTTTATTTTTTTTTGTGCAACCTTATCCGACGCCTTGCCTTTTGCATCACGCTCCGCCAATGTTTGAAGCCTATTTATTTGTCTTTCAGCTACTCCAGACGAATGCACCGCCTCCGTTTCACCCACCAACAATTGTGAAATGAAAAATGCAACATTTCCCATCAAAAGCACAATAAAGATTAATCTCATAATTCTTACCTCAACACCTCAAAGCGATGCTCAAACCATCCAACACCAAATCCTCTATAAATATACTATTTACTAGCATTGAGGAAAGCCATTCACCATCACCGCCCGTGATACACAATGTAGCATCCGTCGATTCGTAATTTTGTAAAATCACCTTTGCCTGACCGACCAACCCGGTAATCATGGCTAATTCCGCAGCCTTTATAGCACTTGCCGTATTTTGACCTGGGTATACAGTGTTGGCATAACTCTCTTTGCCAAACTCTATTTTCGCCGTGTTTAAGTTTAGGGCTTCTCGCATAAGTCTCAATCCAGGAGCAATATAACCGCCTAGATGCTCGCCGCTTGATGTAATTAAATCTACAGTAATGGCACTACCACAGTCGACAACCACGCAACCGGCATTAACTCTGGATTTTGCAGCAAGAATACCCAACCAACGATCCACACCTAGTTTTTCTGGCTGTCGGTATCCATTAACAACCCCATTGCAACTCAACTCGCTAACAGCAAATTCAGGAACAAGACTAAGTCGACGCAACGACCAAGCGACCAAACCGTCGCGATGCTCATCACCTAACACCGAGCTAACCATAACTCTGCTAATTGCATCCAAGGGTATATCATCAAAAATAATTCGCTCATACGAGTCAGACATCAACAAAAAGTCCTTCTTAAGGATGTTTTGGCCCTCTCTAATGCGCCATTTAATGCGAGTATTTCCACAATCAAATTCCAATATCACACAGTCGCCTTCCTTAAAGATATTTCACCACCATGAAATATTTGTTCACCTTTATCAGTACGCACCACCAGCGCACCTGCGTCATTAATACCCAGCATAGTGCCACGCACTATAGATGAGCCAATATGGACATCCACTTCACGGCCAGCAAAAACATTCAGACGCTCCCATTTTGCGCGGTAACCAGCGAATCCGTTTTTTTCGTATTCGGTTAACAACGGGACAATTCCAGCGATCAATGCGGCTGCAATCGTGTTTCTCTTCAATCTTGGAACACCCTCCAACATGGAAATTTCTTGCACGGAGATCGAGGGTTGATTGATATTTGTATTTGTTAAGTTATCGCTAAGCACGTTTAGGCCGACACCAACAACAAGACTACACATACCGGCTGGATCGCCCGTAATTTCTATTAATACTCCAGCCAACTTCCGGTCACACCATAGCACATCGTTAGGCCACTTGAGCTGTAAACCCGGAATACCTGTAGCACTTAAGGCCTCGGTAATAGCAACACCAATTGCCAAACTTAGCCCTTCGAGGGCATTTACTCCCCCTTCAAAAGTCACCTTAAAAGAAAGATAAATATTTTTTGCAAACGGACTAACCCAAGTGCGCCCACGACGCCCTCTTCCTGCAGTTTGGCATTCAGCCATGCAAATGGTTATTTTTTCGGTAGGAGCTTGCTTTAAGAGAAATGAATTAGTGGAGTCCACCGTTTTCAAAATAGTTAATTGGGAAATTTGCTCTAAGCAAGACGTAAACTGTGCACCAATAATCTTCTCCTTCGATAAGAGTTCAACACCTCCAGCAAGACGGTAACCTCTCCCCCGTGCTGATAAAAGCTCAAGCCCTAACGGTTGCAGTTTTGCTAATTGCTTCCAAACTGCCGTGCGGCTAACGCCAAGCAACTTTGCTAGCTCTTGGCCGGAATGCACCTCACCATCAGCTAGCAATTCCAACAACTCAAATAGGGGGAAATGTATTTCTTCAAAGAGTTCAGGCACCTAGTCTCTCCCATAAAGATAGCGCCGGAGATAACGTCGCCCCAAGCTAGTAAGTACTTCATAGCCTAGAGATTTATTATCTTTGATAAGGACATCTAGCAGAATCTCATTATTTATAACTTGGATAAACTCAGGGGGTAAAGCAACGGCCGAAATATCAAACACAGTACTATCCATAGACATTCGACCTATCGCAGATACAGGTGTCCCATTGGCAACCCCCTTCGGACTAAGACCTAAAGTACGATGAACTCCATCAGCATATCCTCCAGCAACTACAGCCAAACGCACCGCTGCTTTTGCGTGCCCTTCAGCACTGTAGCCAACGAAAACGGGCTTTTCCGTAGTACGAATCTGCAAAACGGGCAGTTGTAATTCAATGACTTGCGCCAACGGGTTAGATAGTGACGGCTGCGGGTTGATGCCGTAAAGCGCAGCACCTATTCTCACCATATCAAAATGGTAGCTTTCGCCTAAAAAGGTACCGGATGAATTAGCCAGGCTAGCTTTCACAGCAGGGAAAAAAGCCTTAATTTTTTCGATTGCAGTCTGAAATTCATTCAACTGCACTTCATTGAGAGGATGGGCTGGCTCATCAGCACAGGCCAAATGACTCATTAACAAAACGGGATTTAACCATGGATCCAATGGCATAGAAGCGATAAATTCGTTCCATTCAGCATTGCTCAACCCTAATCGAGACATTCCTGTATCGAGTTTAATAACGCAAGGCAATGGCCGCTGAATTGAAGCACAAAACCTCAACCAACTATAGATATTGCTTAAAGTGAAAAGTACCGGGATTAAGTTTGATTGCAAAAATTCAGGTTCAGCTCCGACCCTAACACCTCCCAATACGTATAGTGTGGCATTTTCCGGCAAAAACAAACGTAAGGCTGCGGCTTCTTCCATTGTTGCTAAATAGAAAGACCTACAACCGGCCTGGTAGAGGGCAGAGGCAACTTCCATATCACCAACACCGTAGGCATTGGCTTTTACTACAGCAGCACACTCCGCATGCTTTAAACGAGAAGCAACATAACGCCAATTTGACTGAATCGCCCCGAGATCAATAGTTAAAACACCTGCGGAAGAAGAACTCATTGGCATAAAATCTCTGAAAAGCCTGCATATTATGCAGTTGTTGTCGTTAAATCCAGAGTTAAGAGTAATCGATAGCGCAAAAAAAACGCCCCGACAGGTACCTGAAGGGGCGTTTTAGATTTAAGAGCTTGACGATGACCTACTCTCACATGGGGAAACCCCACACT
>JANPKH010000027.1:0-14714 GCA_031425935.1 Gammaproteobacteria bacterium
AGTGTGGGGTTTCCCCATGTGAGAGTAGGTCATCGTCAAGCTCTTAAATCTAAAACGCCCCTTCAGGTACCTGTCGGGGCGTTTTTTTTGCGCTATCGATTACTCTTAACTCTGGATTTAACGACAACAACTGCATAATATATATTTTTCTGGATACATTCCCGGATGATTTCTTTTGCATTGTTAATATTGTTGGTGCTGATACAGATATAGTAACGGCGTCAGCATAAGCCTATTTGCGTGCTATAAATTTTTTTCTCTCTGGTGCAAAAATCATATCCATAACGTGATGGAATTTAATTCTCAATATGAATGAATTACAAAGGCAAATGTATTTGTCAGCCCTGGGTATAGATACTTACATGCCACGTTGGCATTTACCTTTTGCTTCTGTTTCAAGTGCATGTGTGCTTCCTATTTCAGCAAGTATGCATCTGACAGAGAAAAGTAATTTTTATTTAAATCCCGAAGATACAGCGCCTAATATCCCACAGAAAATTGATACTGTACAAACTGTAGATGCAGTAAAAGCTATCGATAATTTAATTGTTAACTTGCTTGAAATTAATAAAATTGTGAAGCCAGCAATGTCGGATGGTAGCGCTGAGGTGCGGGCACAAATAAATTTGAATTCAGCGTCAAATGTTTCACTTACGTTAGCGGCGTTTAGTTTAAGTGTTTGGCGACCTACGGAAAGTCTAATGATCATCGATTCGCGAAACACTAAATTAGCCTTACCGACCGAGTCACTAATTACTAATATTTTACGTAGCTTTTTCCCTAAAAAAATACTTGAACTAAAGAATGAAGTTTTACGTTGGCCAATGATTGAAAATAGCTTTGTAAAACATACTATCGACGATGCTAGAACTGAATTACAAACCTGGCTTTCAGTTCAATGCGAAATTCGTCCGGTTAAATATTTATGGTTAATGGGGGCTAATGCGGCCACTTACTTTTTGCCACCGGAAATCGAACGAGATAAATATCTGTGGCAGCCGACACCGTTAGCAGATATCCCGATCAAAGCCCTAATCTTACCGAGCTGTAACGAACTTCTTCAGCAGCCACTGCAAAAACGAAAGTTGAATTCTGCTTTCAAACACTATCATTTGCAACGCCATGAATGAATTTGCGCTGCCACTAATTATTGATAGTGTATCCGGCATTCAGTTGTCTTTGCGCTTATTAACTGAAAAAGATATTCCTCTGCTTATGGAGCTTGAGCGCAGCGCACATTCTCATCCCTGGCGACAATCCAGTTTTGAAGATTGCTTGAAGGGCCGTCAGCGTTGTTGGCTGGCTGAGCATAATCAAAACTTGGTGGGTTATGTCGTCATTACTCACGGCGGCGGCGATGCAGAGCTATTGAATATTTCCGTGCATCCTAAATTTCAACGCAAAGGTATTGGCTCTTGTTTATTGCAGCATGCTATTGAATGTGTTCGCGGCCATGCTGATATGTTATTTTTAGAAGTACGTATTTCGAATCGTAAAGCAATTGAGCTATATTCTAAAGAAGGTTTTTTTGAGGTAGGGCATCGTAAAAATTATTATCCGACAGTTAATGGTAATGAAGACGCATTGCTAATGGCAAGCCAGCTTTAAAAAAATAGGTTGATATATTTCTATTTAAATATACGAGCAGCTAAAGATAATATCTCTTTCTGCTTGAAAAGTTCATTTTGCTCCCCCAATCATTGTAAACCGCAATCCAAAGAAATTAACAATTAACGATCCAGGAGTTTTTATGCTTTTCGCCACTACCATCACTCAGTATAGTAAAACATTAGATAATTTGTCTGCTTGTTTGGAAAAAGCGGGAAAATACGCCGAACTAAAGAAGTTTGATGTTGAAGTGCTACTTAATTCTCGCTTGGCGCCTGACCAATTTAATTTAACACGTCAGGTACAAATTGCTTGTGATACGGCAAAATTTGGGGCGGCACGTTTGTGCGGCAAAGAGGCGCCAAGTCATCCAGACACTGAGAAAACATTAGCAGAGTTGCTGGCGCGAATTAAAACTGTTCAGGCGTATTTGAATACATTTGAACCTAAAGATTTTAATGGTGCGGAAGAGCGTCATATAAGTCAACCGCGTTGGGAAGGTAAGTATTTGACTGGGACGGAGTTTGCGATACAGCACTCGATTCCTAATTTGTTTTTCCATGTTACTACTGCTTACGCCATCCTCCGTCACAACGGTGTTGATCTGGGTAAAAAGGATTTCTTAGGCGTAATGCCTTATAAACAGTAATAAATTTATAGTCGCTGGCATCATCATTTTCGCATAATAAATTGCCTATTAATCGAGTTCCGCTTGAATGAGTTTCTAGAAATTCATTCAAGCGGAACTCGATTGAATAAGTGGCGATTATTATATGTAAGAAAAAATAGATTGCTAACTAGGCTTATAAAATTATACGGCTAGAATTTTTCTTCTATTTCACTTTAGATGCTTCAACATAATCTTCAACATAATAGTAATGAATGATTGCACTTTGTGATTTCCGTTTGTTGTCTTGAATGTTCACCGTGCCATTGAATTCCTCTAAGCGGTGTTGCTGATCGTAGCTTAGTTTTATATTTCCGATAAGCATCCGTAAGATTACATTATCAATTTCTACCATGAAGCAAAAGGGAGCTTGGTTGGCTCCTTTATTAATCACATTTTCGCACTTCGCTGTAGGTTTGGCGCTAATGAGAAGAGGTAAGGTTTTTTGGTGTGCTATAGAGGCAAAGTTAACAGGAAATGCATTCCCTGCAACTAATTTATCCCAGCGTGACTGAACAAAATCATTAAAGCCGGCATCTAATACGTCTACTTTATTGACTGGCAAGCGTATTGTTTCAGTTTTTTTGTCTTTATTTTCACGATACTGTAGTGCTACTTGGTTGTTATCATTGCTAGCTTCGCGCAACTCTCCAGTTCTCGAGTCAAGTTGTGTTACATTTGGTATAAATAAACTAGCAGAAAAGTCCAGATCTTTAACCGCAAAAGTATTTGAGTCTCGCACATAGTTTGCACGAACTTTTATATCACCAATTTTGCTAAACCATTCGCAATATAAAAATTCTTTTTGATGATTGTACGCAATGCCAACAATAAGCGTATCACTTGGCGGTGGGCAGTATTGTGTGACTTGCGCAGGCCAGAGCACCACGGCTAAAGTTAAGCTAGCTATCATAAAAAATATCCTCAAAGTAAAAATGCTTTATATGGGTAATAACCCATAGAGCGAAAACCCACACTACGCTAATGATGGCGATGCTTAATGCTAGCGGATCGTTGATGTCGACATGTGTATTTAAGTTTGCTCCTACAAAATAGCTACACGGAGCCATTATTGCAGTGGTCAAATAGGCAACCCATGGCTTGTTAAATAGAAATGATAAGCTTGTTCTTAAAGACGTGGCAAATAATAACCATAAATAGAGTATCCAAAACGGCGGTGTAATAAGATATGTCAAATAAGGTGTTTGAATATCTTTGTATAAGACCCCCATACTAAAGAACAGAGTTTCAATCAGAAAGCCAATAGTAAGAATAGTAAAAATCCAGGAAACCTCTTTTACGAACAGAAATTTATTGGAGTAGCACCGAAGCAGAATTAAATGAATAATTATGAATGTAATAGCAAAGCTTAACCCAACTAAGTTGATTGTTGATACACAGACAAACCAACCAATTTGAAATCCGATGGCGTTAAAAATTTTAATACCATGCAAGTATTTGTTATTACTCATAAGAATTTGGCATTACGCGTGCTGCTGGTTTTGCGAATAAAAATTGCGCTGTGCTAATCGCGCGCTCCCTAAAGCTACCTTCGCAGTAACACAAATAGAAATCCCACATGTGGATAAATACTTCATCAAAGCCTTGAGATTTTACTTTGTCTACATTGGCGAAAAAGGCCGAACGCCAATCCTCTAATGTTTTTGCATAATTTAGGGTGATGTCTTCCAGTCCAATAATTTGCATATCGGTATCTTCGTTAATGTGTTTGGCGATAATGGCATTTGAAGGTAAACATCCACCTGGAAAAATATACTGTTGGATAAAATCGGTGTTTGCATGTGCATATTCGAAACGTTGATCTTGAATGGTGATGGCTTGGATAAGCATTAAACCATTTGCTTTCAATAAGTTTGAACACTTACTAAAATATTCGCGGTAGAATTCGTGGCCGACCGCTTCTATCATTTCTATTGAAAGTAATTTATCAAACTTTCCTTCAATGAGTCGATAATCTTGCAATAAGATATTTACTTTATCTTCAAGGCCTTCTCTCTTTACCCAAGCCTTGGCATAGTTAAATTGTTCTTGCGAAATTGTAACGCTAGTAACGCGACACCCGGTTTTCTGAGCGGCGTAAATAGCCATGCCGCCCCAGCCGGTACCTATTTCTAATAAATGATCATTTTCGTTCAGCTGCAAGCGCTTGCAAATATGCGCCATTTTATGGAGGGATGCTTGCTCTAAGCTGGCATTTTCTTTGGGATATATTGCTGCTGAGTAAAGCATTGTTTTATCTAAAAACAAAGAAAAGAAGTTGTTGCCTAGATCGTAGTGTGCGGCAATATTTTCGCGAGCTTTGTGAATGGTGTTGGGGCGGAGCTTATGTGCTATGCGACAAATGAAATTGAAAATGCTGCTCCATTTTGAATCCAACTGTTGAAGTACTTTCATATTTAATGCCATGACGCGGATAACCTGCACTAAATCAGGCGACCACCATATTTTGAACATGTAAGCTTCACCAGCACCTATGCTGCCACCGAATAAAGCATGGCGATAGAAAGATGGATGATTTACTGAGATATGAGCAATCAGAGTAGCTTTTTCTTTTGCTTCACCAAAACTGAAAATTTCACCTTGATCCTCTATGGTTAGATGACCTAGTTCGATGTTGTTTAGCAGTTTCAATAGGGAATTTCGTGCGAAATTGTCAATCCAATGTTCCCTTAAAAGGGAAGGTGTTTTTTTATCAATCATGCTAATGGATTTCATCAACCTTATACCTTATTGAGTCAACTATATTATTTACCATGGTTAAAAGTGGGTACACCTTTAAGCCATAATTTGAGAGCTTGCCAGTAGATGGCTGTGACTATTTTTACGGTCATCCAGGGAAAACGGATTAAAATAGCATTCATATTTCTTGAATTGAGAGGCTGGTGTTTCAGTATCATTGTTGCATCCATTACTTTTTTGTTTTCCTTCCAGTTTTCTAAATGTATACAAAGCGTGTCGGTGGGAATTGTAGATTGCCAGCGATAACACATATCAATTGGATTGAAAGGCGATACGTGAAACTCCTTTTTAAAAGTACATGACTGTTTTTTGTCAAAGTCGTCCCCTTTCAATACATAAGCGTGGCGTTCGTTCCATGGTGTGTTATGGACTTCTGCTACTATCGCAACAATTTTTTCACCAGAATCGTCAAAGCAGTAATACGTACTGAGAGGGTTAATGCTATATCCCCAGTACCGTAAATTTACTAGCATCCGTATAGGCCCGCTTGGGCGAGAACCAGTTTCCAGTTCCACTGTATCGCGGATTGCATCATCGATATTAGGTAGATTTTTAGTATCAGGATTATCTATGTATTTTTTGCTTATGTGAAAGTCATCTCGCTTCAATCGTGCCAATGCCCATTTTGAGGTTGACCAAAAAGGGCTAAGCGATAACACTTTATCTAACTCAAGAGTATCCAAATACATCATAAAAACCTGATAAGAAAAATCATGCTTTTTTGGCGAGAAGCGACGGTGACGTACAGTACCGTGATAAATTGCGCTGGAAAACTCAGCAAGCATCACTCATTAACTCCTAGTGCTTTAGCAACACGTAATGCACTATTTACGCCGTCCTCATGAAAGCCATTAAACCAATAAGCCCCGCAGAACCATGTGTTGTTAACGCCATTGATTGTTTGCCATTCTTGCTGCGCCTGAATCGCTTCTTGGCTGAATACTGGGTGAGCATATTGATATTGGCCTAATATTTTTTGTGGATCAATTTGGTCTTCCGCATTAAGCGTTACACAAAACTCAATATCACTTTCAATACTTTGTAAAATATTCATGGAGTAAGTAAGGATAGGTGCATTTTGTTCGTTATTTGTTTGGAGAAGATAATTCCAGCTGGAGCGTGTAGATTTTTTGCGAGGTAACAGGCGAACATCAGTGTGTAAGACGACAGAATTATTTTGATACTTAATTGCTTGAAGTATTCGTACTTCATCGGCAGTTGGATTACTTAGAGCAGCTAATGCTTGATCGGAGTGACAAGCAAGCACTACGTGGTCATAACGTTCGGTAATTCCGTTGGCAGTGATGTTTACACCTGTGTCATTGCGAACAACAGAATCCACCGCGCAACGTAGTCTTATTTTTTGTTTAAAGCTGGCGGTAAGCGGTTCGATATAGTTTTTTGAACCACCTTTAATGACTCGCCATTGCGGCCGGTTAACAACGTTCAATAGGCCATGATTTTCAAAAAAACGAATAAAAAATTCTAATGGAAAGTTTAAGATTGCGCCTTGTGTAGCTGACCAAATAGCGGACCCCATAGGAATTAAATAACGTTCTATGAATGCAGTAGAATATTTTTTTTTCAATAAGTACTCGCCGAGACTCTCATTCGGATGTAAATTTCCCGCTTTCAAATCCAGCAATGCCTCTTTATTGAACCGTACGATATCTTTAAGCATTCGCCAGTGACTAGGCGAAAATAAATTGCGCTTTTGTGCAAATAATGTAGCTAGATTGGTGCCTGCGTACTCAAAGCCATCAGCGGGATTAAATACACTAAACCCCATAGTTGCAGGCTGAGATTCAACACCTAGTTCATCCATCAGTTTTATAAAGTTGGGATAAGTCCAATCGTTAAAAACAATAAAGCCGGTATCAATAGCGTATTCTTTATCGTTTACTTTTACTTGCTTGGTCGCTGTGTGGCCGCCTAAACGATCAGCAGCTTCATACAAGCAAATATCGTGTTTTTTATTCAACATAAAGGCTGCTGTTAAGCCAGAAATGCCGCTGCCAATAATTGCAATCTTCACTCGATATCCTCTTAGAATTTATGTAGGCGTGTGAGCTTGGGAGCAAACCATTTACACCATGTGTTAAAAAAGATCCCAGCCACACTTAATGGCCAACTTAATCGATGTGGAAAGTCGACTAAAAATTTACCTGAGACAATGCCTTTAATGACGCGAGCACTTGCTTGATCTGGTGTCATTAGAAACGGCATAGCAAAATCATTATTTTGTACCAAATCAGTAGCGATAAAGCCTGGACGCACAAGCGTTAAATCTAATGGCAGCTTTGTGGTGTCAGCACGTAATGACTGCATGAAATAATTTAGTGCGGCTTTTGATGCCCCATAGGCTTCAGCGCGCGGAAAACCAACACAAGTTGAAAGGCTGCTAATCGCCACAAAATGTGGGCGTTGTTGCGCGCGCCTTAACAATGGTAGCGCGAGATTAAATGCACGCACGACGCCCAGAAAATTTACGTCCATAACACGTTCGTACATGCTTGGGTCAAAGCGTAGATTGTCTTCGTATTCACAAATTCCCGCTGCACAAATCACCATATCGAGGTAATCAGTAATTTCACGTAATTGCGTGGCGGCTTTTTCGAGCTCAAGTTGATTGCTGACATCCAGCGGGAAAATTTTTATTTTCCCGGGGTTCTGTAAGGCTAGGCTGGCGAGAGCGGATTGCGACCTTGCGCTGGCAATTACGTAGTTGCCAGCTTCGGCAAGTTGTTGAACCAGCGCTCGGCCTAGTCCGGAGCTTGCACCGGTAACCCAAATGCAACGACCTGTTATCTTATTCATGGTGTACCTACTAAGCGTTGGTTGATTTTCTTAACTGCCCAGCCAAGAATTGGAATATGCTGGTAAACCATGGCACCTACGTCGTAAAAGTCTTCGTGGTAATAAATTTGGTTGTGAAACTTAATTAATGTGCCGCCATTAAGTAATAGAGCTTTACCCCCGTTTAAGCGCGGATGGCGATAATGCATCTCCCACTGGAAGAAGGCCTGTTCGGTATTGATGAGTTCATTAACAAATACGAATTGGCAATCCATTTCAGCGTTGAAGAAACCTGAAAAATAACGGCTGAGTGCATCTAATCCTTGCAGTTCGTGAATGGGGTCTTTGAACACTATCTCTGCGCTATAGAGATTTTGTAGCTTATCCAACGTCTTGCTATCAAATGTTTGGTAGAGCGCCTTAAATTGTTCTGCATCGAATATCAGTCTCGCCTTTACACTCATGGTAAATTGCCTTATTTTTTGGTTGCCTGCCTAAATTTACGTTGTGCTGTTTAAAATAGATCACACTGATCCAAGCTTCTGGGTTTGTCGTACAAACCTCCATAGCGCAATATTCTAACTACCTCAACTGTAGACCAAAAATTATTATGGCTAATATTATTTCAGTAGTACCCTCGGGCGCACGAGATGACACATGGAGCCGGTTGCTTGAGCGGGTTGGCCAAGAGCGTGACGAAAGTGCGTTCGCGCAATTATTTGCGCATTTTGCACCGCTGATAAAAGGATTTTGTTTAGGGAACGTAAACACTAATTTTCCCGCAGATGCTGCAGATGAGATCGTGCAAGAAGTGTTATTCAAGGTATGGCAAAAGGCTCCCTCCTACGACGCAACCAAGGCTGCTGCATCCACATGGATTTATACGGTTATGCGTAACTGCCGCATAGACGTAATGCGCCGAAACCGGCGTACAATTAGTGACAGTGGCGTTATTGAAATTGAAGATATTTGGGATGAAGCCGCAGATGATCAGGCCTACGTATATCTACAGCAGGCTAGCAACGAAACACTTATTCACAACGCATTTGGCCAGCTTCCTGCTGAGCAACGATTAGTACTTAATCAAGTTTATATGCAAGGGAAGACCCACCAACAAATTTCCACTGAGACGGGTTTGCCATTGGGTACAGTAAAATCGCGAGTGCGAATCGGACTTAAAAAAATGCAGCTATTGATGGACGTTGGCAACAATCGTACTGACAAGGTATCAGGAGAAGGGCAATGATTAATCATCATCCAGATGAAAATTTATTGGCAGAATATGCCAGCGGTAGTCTTGCATGGGCATTAAGTTTAAGTGTGTGCGCACACATTCAACTGTGCCCCCATTGTCGTCAGAAAGCCGCCAATTTGAATAAAATTGGAGGTGTCATATTGAATACTTGTACGACTGAAGCTTGCGCACCCAATAGCTTTGAAAATCTTATGCAGCGGATACGTCAAAAATCTACTGTGGAAAAAACTTCGGAAGTTGTGGTGACTAGTGAACTGAATAATTTATATCGCCATGATGCACTGTTAAATAAGTTACCAAAAATTGTGGAAAAATTATTACCCGCTAATGGAAAATTAAAATGGCAACGGGTATCCAGTGCTTTAAAAACGGCTCGATTAACTACTGGTCAGAATGAATATGAAGTTGCTTTTCAATGTATTAGCAATGGTGGAAAAGTAGTAGAGCATGATCATCGTGGTCTTGAGGTAACGCTGGTGTTAAAAGGCAGCTTTTCGGATGAGCAGGGTGTTTACAGCGAAGGGGATTTTTTAGTGCGCAATGCCGGTGAAGTACATCGCCCAACAGCGACATTAAACGAGGATTGTTTATGTTTGTCGGTCGTGGCTGCGCCAGTGAGTGTTACAGGCTTTCTGGGACATTTTATTAATCCGTTTTTATCGTTTAAACCTGCTTGATTTTTTGATGTGATTTTTTCTGGTTTTGTTAATTTAGCGCGGGTTGAAGAAGCTTTTACATGTTGAACCAAGTATTCAATGCGCGCATTTTGAATGAATAGTTTTCAGTATGCAGAATCATCCCGTCAACTAAAATCTTATCTATCACCACACCATTAACAACTTCATCATTAACATGCTTAACCGTGCCATTGATAACAACACTGCCGCCATTCTGGTTGTAATTGTGCTCAGTGTATTTTAACGTAGGGATTTTTTCTAAGACGTCCGTGGGCAAATCATTTAGTTCGGGTAGATTGGCAAATTGGTTGATGGATGATGGGGAATTAGATACTGATTTTTGTGTGTCCATTGCATTATTTATTGCGGCGGGGTTAGGATTCGAATTTGTCGGTGTAAGATTGTTTGCTATTTGTTGTTGATACAAATTAGCAACATCTCCATCTCCCGATGCGATTTCAGTATTGCTAGTATTTTGGACGTCGCTACCTTTCCGGCTCTCAGTAATTTTTGGACTTGTTGCTGTCGTGTTTGGCTGTGCTTCTGGTGCACTAACAGGTGGCGGAGGAGTTGTCGCGAGCGGTGGTGTTGATACTTGATGCGTGCGCATACCTAGCCAATAAACTGCTCCTAGTAAAACAATCAATACTGTTCCAACACTCAATACAATTATTAGTGTAGGGGTTTTAGAGCCGTCGTGCGCTTTATAAGCATTGTGGTGGCTATCGATGCTGGGCGGGCCATCACTGCGTTTGCGTTCCTGGTCGGCTTTATTTAATGCGTCGAGTAATAAAGACATATTTAAAAATCTGTTAGAAGTGTTTTATCGATGCCCAATGCTTCATTAACTTTCATTAATGTTTGTTGGCCAATGACGCCATCGGGATGTAAACCTTTAGCTCGCTGAAAAAGTTTGATGCGTTCCTGTAGTGCAATATTAAATAAATCATCGGTTAGTGGATCATTTTGTTTATCTAACTTGGCAAATTGTTGTGCTAGCCACGCGACGGTGCTACTGCTATCACCCAGTATCAAGGGCTCAGTAAAATCTTGCGGCCTTTTCCAGAGATAAAAAATATCACCGGTCCAGGATGAACCTATTTTCGTTAGTGGCACGATCTCTTGTTTATGTTGGTCATTGAGAATCAATGCATTATCTTGATGGATACCAATAAGTACCACATAAGTAGAAAACTTTTCCGGCGTCGCTAACATAATAATAGCTGGGCGATTAATGTCAGCAACTTCGGTCCATGTATGCAGTGATATCTTTTCGCACAGAAATGCATTGTTAACATTTTTGCCACAAGGGCGAGTTTCTGTTGCTAGAGGTAAACTCAAATAAGTTAACAATACATCTTCAGCGGTTTTGTAATTGCGAATTTGAAAATCCGTAGTCACTGAACTGGCTTGTGATGATGGAGTACTACTGATGGAAGCTGCATTGGATGAATGGGCTGCGGCTGGGATTGAATATGCTGCCGTGATATTTTTGGCCGAAGTGCTATTAAAAATTCTACTATTAAATAATGTGCCGACAATTAATAAGCTGAGCAAGCCAATGCTTATGGCCAGCCCATATTGTTTTAAACGATTTTGTTGTGTATTCGTTAAGCCGCCGATAACTTCTTTGCGTGCAGTAATAAAAATTTCATTATCGATTAAAAGTTTATCACTTGCATAAGCGCCAATTAAACAACGTTCGCAAATTACATTGATCAACCGGGGAATGCCGCCAGTAAAGGAATGAATACGTTTAATAATATGATAAGGAAACGGGTTGCGGCCTTCGAGCATTCCCGCCACCTTTAACCGGTGGCGAATGTACTCCAGCGTTTCCGGCAGGGTTAAAGGTTCGAGGTGAAACCTCGCGGTAATTCGCTGTACTAATTGGCGCAGTTCGGGCTGTAACAATAATGTTTTTAGTTCGGGTTGCCCCACTAAAATGATATGCAACAATTTTTGTGTTGTGGTTTCGAGATTGGTTAATAAACGAATGTGTTCTAGCGCTTCAATAGACAGTAATTGGGCTTCATCAACCAGCAAAACAGTATTACGACCTTTGGTATGATTTTTTAATAAGTAGTGATGTAAATCATCAGTCAGGTTTTTTATACTAGGTTCGTCTTTAATGTAGCTAGCCCCTAGTTCATCGCAAATAATAGACAGCAGTTCCGGCACATTCGACATGGGGTTCATAACAATCGCTATGTCGGTATTTTCTGGCATCTGCTCCAGTAAGCAGCGAATAATCGTGGTTTTACCGGTGCCCACCTCTCCAGTAAGCATTACAAAGCCGCCGCCCACTACGCCGTAGAGCAAATGCGCTAACGCCTCTTTATGTTGTTGGCTCATATAGAGGTAGCGTGGGTTTACAGCAATTGAAAAAGCCGGTTCTTGAAGGCCGAAGTATGTGTGGTACATGATTTTACTATTTCGAAAGGGCTATTTGGATGACGATAATACTCTTAAAAGCCAAGATAAAAAATAGTATCTCCCCTAGGGGTGGGGTGAATTGATAGGAACCCTACTTTTATGAACCTGTTGTGAGCCTGTTTGTAAACAAAGTGTGATTGCGCCTGAAGTAGTTCAGGGTGATACAATCGTATCTCTCCCCCTAATTTGATTTGTCATAGTAATGTCTACGCCTATTGAGTTTTTTGATAGTCACTGCCATTTTGATTTTGCTGCGTTTGATGATAATCGCCAGATTATTTGGCAGCATTGTCATGGCTTGGGGATTGTGCAATTAATGGTCCCTGGAGTGTGCCCTGAGCAATGGCATGCAGCTGCTCGAATTGCTGAGCAGGGTAGTGGCATTTATTTTGCGGCGGGCATTCACCCCTGGTGGGTTGAGAAAGTCATTCAGGGCGAATTGAATGCACAACAGATTGAAAATATCCGCGGCAAGTTAGAGCTATCTATACACCACAAAAAATGCGTAGCAATAGGGGAGTGTGGTTTAGACGCAGTAATTTCAACAAAGCTTGCCGTCCAGCAAGAGTTGTTGGATGTGCATTTACAGCTGGCAAGCGAATTAAAACTGCCCGTTATTATTCACTGCCGCAAAGCGCACAATGAATTAATCCTCGCATTAAAAAAATTTAATTTACCTGCCGGGGGTGTAATTCACGCTTTTAGTGGAAGTATTGATTTGGCCACTACTTATTGGCGGTTAGGGTTTCGTCTGGGTATTGGCGGGACGATTACTTACGAACGGGCACACAAAACTCGTGAAGCAGTTCGGCAATTACCCATTGAAGCATTATTACTTGAAACGGATGCCCCGGATATGCCACTTCATGGTCATCAAGGCCAACTTAATACGCCAGAAAATCTGCCTGCTATCGCACAAGTCTTAGCGGATATTCGCAAAGAATCACTAAGTTATATTGCTCAACAAACTACGAAAAATGCGCGCACCTTATTTGGTTTAGAGTAATAAATACGTTATGAATTGCGATGATTTAAAAGAAATTTCTTTAGAGAAGCTGATGCAGACTAAAAGCTGGCAAGCACAATACCGCTTAATTATTCAGTGGGGAGCCTTCATTAGTTTTAAGCCAGAGCTGCGCCAGGAGAAGCATCTTATAAAGGGTTGTGAAACATCGGCATGGCTTGCGCATGATATACGCAGTGATCATCATTGTTTTGTGTTTGATAGCGATAGCCGTGTTATGAATGGGCTTGCAGCATTGTTACTATCTACAATAAATAACAAGAAGTCGAATGAATTAACGCAGCTAAATTTTAAATCCATTTTATTCGATGCCGGGTTACAACAGCATATCAGCCCTTCTCGTAGCAGTGGATTAAGGGCAATTATTTTGCGTGCTTACGCTCTAGCTGAATGTGAATATGTTTCAGATTGAGATCTAAAGTCTTACTGATCAAAAAACAAATTTTCATGTGTTAGATTTTCCTTTCCTTGAAGCTTCAACTAGTTTTCGCAATTAGTGTTTTTGTAACTAGCACTTTTTGCAACTAGTACTTTTTGTAAATAGCGCTCAATGGCGCGTGTGGCGGCTAAAAAACCAAAAGTACCCGTCACCATAACGGAAGAGCCAAAACCCCCAGCGCAATCTAACTTTACTCCTTCAGCCATAACTTGCTTAGTCATGCACACTGTTCCATCGGGCTTTGGAAACGCCATTTGCTCGGTAGAGTACACGGCATCCACGCGAAATTTACGGTTTTTATCGCGTGAAAAATTAAAATGTCGATAAAGTTGTGTGCGAACTTTGGCAAGCATCGGGTCGCTTTCTGTTCGCCCCAAATCTGCTACCGTAATTAATTGTGGGTTGCGTTTGCCCCCGGAAGAACCCACTACCACAAGACGAATTTTGAGTGCGCTGCAATAAGAGATTAGCCGCGCTTTAATGTGCGCCGCATCCATCGCATCAATCACGACGTGATGATGGGAGCCGATTAATGCCGTCATGTTTTCCTGATCAATAAAATCTTCGATTGAGTGAATAATAATTTCTGGATTAATTTCTTTTAATCGTTCACTCACAACGTGATTTTTTGATTTTCCAATGAATGATTTCAGTGCATGAATTTGACGATTGGTATTGGTAACGCATACATCATCCATTTCAATTAAGGTTAGTTCACCCACCCCTGTACGCGCCAAAGCTTCAGCGGCCCAGGTGCCAACGCCGCCTAAACCAATTATCACAAAGTGGGCTTTTGACAGAGCCACTAAACCATCTTGGCCGTAAAGCCTACCAATACCGCTAAACCTTAGTAAATACTCAGGGGACAATATATCAGACACAACAGGCACAACAGGCACAACAGGCACAACAGGCACAACAGGCACAACAGGCACAACAGGCACAACAGGCATAACAATTATTCTCGATGAAAATTAGGTTCGTGATAAGGTTAATTATTAAATGCAGTCTCTCGCTGACTCCATACTTTATTAAACATCGGTACTAATAAT
>JANPKH010000028.1:0-12177 GCA_031425935.1 Gammaproteobacteria bacterium
TAATCAAATGTAAATTGGTTACTGGAACATATAGTTTGGTTTCGTCGGCATATTCCAGTGTTAAAAATTCGTTGGTTTGATCGTCGACAGTAATGGTCTCTAAGCCGCGATAACGTCCAACACCGTGGTCGATATGTACTACCGGTGAGCCAATCTTTAATTCTGTTAAATTTTTAACAATTAAATCAGAATTATCTTGTGCTTGTTTGCGGCGGCGTTGCTGCTGTACGCGTTCGCCAAATAATTGTGTTTCAGATATTAGCGCTATAGCAGGATCATTGAGCAATAATCCTTGCTCAAGTGGCGCAACAGTAATGGCAATTTTATCCTTCCCATGAATAAAACTAGTCCAGTCATCAAGTAAAATGGGTGTGATACGAATACGGCTAAATAGTTCTAATAATGTTTCACGTCGACCTGCCGAATCAGCACAAAACAATACACGACCAGGCGCATTTCCGTTTGGCTGGTTTTTAGCAGTAAAATCCATTAAAAAAGCTTCAACTGCTCCGAGCGGGTTATCAGCTTGTGACTGAATGGGTAAGCTTGGTGGTACTTGGGTTAAAAAATTTGTTTGACCTGATTTTTGTTCCAGTACGGCGCTAGTAACAAAAGTGCGACAATAATTTTTTAATAAACCAAAAAATTCATCGATTTGTAAATAAATATCTTTAGGCGCAAGAATAGGGCGCTGTGGATCAACACGGCGGTTCTCATAGCGGCGCATTAATTCGAGCCAGAAATTTTCAGCCGATTTTTCAATATCACCTATGGCATAAATTTGTGTGGCGTCTGGTAGGTAATCAAATAGGCTGCTACATTTTTCAAAAAATAATGGTAAGTAATATTCAATACCGGAAGGCGAAATACCAGCGCTGACATCTTGAAAAATAGGGCAAGCTTTATGGTTTACATCAAATTTTTCTAACCATTGTTGTTTAAATCGGCTAATGCCATTTTTATCAAGCGGAAATTCTTTTGCTGGTAATAACTGAATGCTCGTGACTTGTTCAACGGTTAATTGTGTTTCGGGGTCAAACGTGCGCAGGGTTTCAATTTCATCATCAAATAAATCCAAACGGTAGGGATGGTCGCTACCCATGGGATAAATATCAATGAGCGATCCGCGTACTGCATATTCACCATGTTCATATACGGTATCGACAAAATGATAACCTGTTTTTTCAAAATTACTGCGCATTGTTGCAATATTAATTTTCTGGCCGCATTCAACCATCAAACTATTACCCATTAAATAATCTGCAGGCATTAAGCGTTGCAACAACGATGTAATTGGAACAACTAAAATACCTTGCTTGGTGTGCGGTAACTGGTAAAGCGTTTTTAAGCGGTCTGAAATAATATCTTGATGCGGCGAAATGGTGTCGTAAGGAAGTGTTTCCCAGTCTGCGAGATGCAGAATTTCGAAATCGTTGCGCTGATTAAAAAATTGGAGTTCACTTTCAATCCGATGAGCACTGCTAGCATCAGTGGTAATAACAAGGCTAAGCCCATGAGTTAAATAGGCACCTTGCAAAATAGTCAACGCCTGAGCGCTGCCTTGCAATTGTCCCCAACTTTGTTTGTTGCCAGGGCGAAGTGAAATTGGGGGCGAAAGGGAAGTAGTGCGTGTCATTGCTACAAGTTTTACCGTAATGTAAAGAGGTGCTCATTGTACCTGTGAGAGACATTAAAGTGGATTATTTTGCAGCCCAAAAAGTATACACAATGGGTATTATCGTACGGATGTAAGCTGGTTTATTTGTGGTGTTACATTTTGCTATCGGTAAAATCAAGAATGAAGAGTGAGCAATTAGGAGAGTTGGAGGACTTGCTTACAAATTTCGAGAGGGGCATATGCTTTATTTCCAGCTTTACGCATCAGTTTCGTCATCCACAAGCCAAGTGGCTGCCGCCGCAAGTAGCATAAATACACCGCCACAGACCAATGCATATATCGGTTGTCCATTAAAAAATTTACGTACCACTAAGGCCAAAATACTCGCGGCTAATATTTGTGGAATCACAATAAAAAGATTAAAAATACCGGAATAAACTCCCATTTTATGTGGTGGAACTGAGCTGGATAAAATCGCGTAAGGTAGCGATAAAATGGAGGCCCAAGCGAAACCCAGGCCGATCATTGAAACCAGTAGCCAGTTTGGATTTTTAATAAATACAAAAGATATTAACGCTATTGCACCCAAACACAGATTTATTATGTGGGTTATTTTGCGATTGGTTTTGGAAATCATCCAGGGAATAAATATCGCTGCTATTGCTGCGAAACCATTGTAGGCTGCGAATAAAACGCCCACCCAATCAGCGCCATTATTGTAGGCCAATGATGCAGTATCTTTGGTGTTGTAGTGGAAAGACGTAACGGCAGAGGTACCGTAAATCCAGAGCGAAAAAAGTGCGAACCAGGATAAAAACTGCACGGTTGCAAGTTGTTTCATGGTGCGTGGCATATTTAAAAGATCTTGGGTTATCTGATAAAACCCATTAGTTGTTCGCTTATGGCGTTGCATAAAACCGGCAACCAGCTCAGCTAAGCCAAACACCGCGATTCCAATTGCTAAAATAAAAAGTTGCTGATCAAATTTTTGAGTTGCAATAACAATGGTAGCAACTAGCCCCATTATTAAAAAAATAGTTCCGGTGCGAAAAAATGCAGTATCTGTGCGAGTGATGTTAAAAAGTTTTGATGCATCACTATTTTGTACGTGACTAAAGCGTGCCAGTTGTGCGGGGCTATATTCTTTAGTGGAGTAGGCGGCCCACAAAACGGAAAGTAACAAAATGGCTCCGCCAACATAAAATGAATTAATAACAGAGGGTGGTATTACTCCCTCAGGAGCAGTATTGCTGACCCCAAACCAATTGTGCATTATCCAGGGTAAGGCAGAGGCAACGACGGCACTTATTCCAATAAAGAAGCTCTGCATTACAAAGCCGGTTGAGCGCTGCTCATCAGGTAACATATCACCCACAAATGCTAGTGATGGCCCCAGCGCCATATTAAAAGATGCATCCATAATCCATAGCGTTCCTGCTGCAATCCATAACGTAGGTGAGTTGGGCATGGCGATAAGCGCAAGTGTTGCCAATATGGCGCCCAATAAAAAATAGGGACGACGACGACCAAAGCGATACCACGTTTTATCACTAAGGTAACCAATAATAGGTTGAACTAAGAGCCCAGTAATGGGGGCTGCAACCCATAAGATGGGGATGTTGTCGATCGGGGCGCCAAGAATTTGAAATATACGGCTGACATTGGCATTTTGTAAGGCAAAGCCAAATTGAATACCAATAAAGCCAAAACACATATTCCATATCTGCCAAAAACTAAGTGACGGTTTTTTAGTCGACGGGGTTTTATTCATAGTGCGCGTCTGAAATTTCCGGGTATTTGCTATCCATAACTCATGTAATAGCTGCTTATTTCATGATGTATAACTAATGCTTTAAACGCTATAAGTATCCCCGAAATGCCTGCCCCATACAATCAAAGCTTGATCCTGCGTAAATAATGCGTGTTGTCTTAACTGAATGATTCCTCATGGAAACTCTATAGTGTTCACATGGTGCCCGTTAGCTACTGTCATAAATCAGTGTTGAAGCGCAGCTGCATCTGGTTGCCCCTACATTTCTACCTTTTTTATTGATGCTAATAAATATGCTGTGAGATGTGAATGCCAACGATGAAATTTTTTTACGGAAATTTATTTATCATTATTTTTGATTTTATATTTTTCAGTAATTTTTTAATTGGTAGAAATTTATTACTTATCATCATCGCCTGTATTAATTATTATTTCGCCTGAAATCGTTTTCATTGAATTGAAAATAGTATTTGTTTTA
Source organism: Gammaproteobacteria bacterium (assembly GCA_031425935.1). GTDB lineage: Bacteria > Pseudomonadota > Gammaproteobacteria > Pseudomonadales > Cellvibrionaceae > Cellvibrio. Next base: position 3,868 of record JANPKH010000028.1, read on the forward strand.
TTCACATCATCTTAAAATTACCGCTGCTTTTTCCCCCGCAACCAACAAAATTACTTTTTTATGAAAATTTGAAATCGTTTTCAGTTTTCTGAAATCGTTTTCATTTCTGTAAAACAATTTTATCTGTAGACACTTAACTCATTCTGTTATTAAGATTGGTTCATCTTGACACCAATAATTAAAATAAAGATGTTTTCGCATATGTGTTGTTGGATGTTTTATCAGCCAATAAAAATTTATTAAATAACGTAAAAAATTGTTTTATTTTTAAATTAAAAATAAAACTTAATATTTTTTTATGTAGTTATTTTGATAAATGTTGTGAGTATTTGCCTTCTCCCAAAGGTAAAACATTATTGTTAATCATTCGCCGTTAATTGTTAACAATAATGAAAATGTTCGGTTGGGAATAATATTTTTATAAATTAGTAAAAGTGGTCAACAGGAGACCTCCATGAAAACGACACAAAACTTTAAAAAGAAAGTTCTAGCTAGTGCTATTGCATCCTACGCATTATTTGGTATGCACGGTGCTATGGCAGCGGAAGAGCAAGCTCAAGCTGCAGGTGAATCTATAGAGGAGGTTATTGTATTTGGGGTGAAAGCCGCGCAACAAAGCGCCATTAATACCAAACGCGAAGCACAATCTATTGTTGACGGTATTTCTGCAGAAGATATCGGTAAGTTGCCAGATACAACAATTACCGACTCCTTACAACGTATTACTGGTGTGCAGATAGAACGCACAGCGGGTGAGGGTGGTAGATTAAGTATTAGAGGTATGCAACAGGTCGCAGTAATGCTCAATGGAGAACAATTCCTGGCGGCGGGTAACCTAAATAGCGCACAACCTGATTTTAATGACGTGCCTGCCCAATTATTGCGTTCGGCTGATGTTTACAAATCATTGGACGTAAGAAATGCGCAATCGGGCATTACGGGCACTATTAACATTAAAACCTATCGCCCATTTGATTTAAAAGAGGGCTTTAGCGCGGCGGGTGGTTGGGATCTTTCAACCGGTGAGCTTAGTAAAAAAAATGACAATACTTTTAATGGACTTATTAATTGGCGTTCAGAAAATATCGGCGTGATGGTGTCGGGCGTAACTGGCGCTAAAAATTTGGCTAACGATTACGCTGGCCGCGCAAGCGGTGACCCTGAAGCGAAACAAATGGGTGCTGGTTCTCCATTTAACGGGCAATGGGTAGTAACTGGTGGTCACGGGTTTGAGTTTTTTAGTGCCGAAAATGAGCGCGAGCGCACAGGTCTCAATGCTTCTTTGCAAGCCGATTTAGGTAATGGTTTGGAACTTATCATTGAAGGTTTCTCTACTGAAGCAAAAGAGTATCAACGTCGCACCGGTTTGAATATTTCTAACCGTTGGCAGGGGCAAGGCGGCACGAGTGCGTACCAAAAATCTTTATGGGATCCTCGCTACAGTGATCCGAATGGTTGGAGTGGTGCACAGATTGCAGCGCCAACTCGTAGCAGCGACTCTATCACTGGTAAAGATGGCAAGCAGTGGATAGTGGCAGATCAATACGATGTGGAAGCGTTGTGGGTTTATTCTTTAACGCAAAATCGTATTGTTGATACAACCTCAAAAAATTATAATGTTGAATTAAATTATGATAACGGTGATGCATTCACAGGTAGTTTCCGTGCTATCAGCGCTTTTGCGACCAATAGTGTTTTAAACGCTACTGCTCAAGGTGGTATCAATAGTTTTAGAGGCAATACAGTTCAAAAATTAACGAATAATTTCTATCCAAAAAGTGTTGTGGCTCGCTATGGTCTGACGCTTGATCCTGCGCGTTTGGACGAAGTAGGTAACCTGGGCGGTCGTTTCGTTTTACCTAACCCTAATGGTTACGATGAAGATCCACGTTTAGGTCTAACCTATAAAAATTACACCACCACTTGGACTGGATTTGATAATCCAATAGCCGGCGCTTTAACGGATGCCGGTGGCGAAAAAAGTTTGGCAGCTTACATGGCAAATAAAGCTAGCTGGATAATGGAAGGCGAGCAATTAGAAATTAATAATGACAATACATCAAATTTGAAAGCTTTTAATTTGAACGGTGCTTATAAATTTGAAGATAATTTCATTACCGATGTTGAAGTAGGTTTGCGCTCAAGTACGCGAGATGTGGACATTGAAAATTATTCATATTGGGCGCAGTTCTATGTGGGCTCACCTAACCGTATTACATCGCCTGAGTTTGCAAATGCAAATAACGTTGTGGGCTGTTATGCGCAATGGCGTTCAATCGATCAAAAATTTGATGGCGGTGGGGGCGGTGCAGAATGTTCTGCAGGTGAGCGTATTGATGCGACTGATCCAGCGACATTTACGCCTTATTGGGTATTGCCACCACAACCGTTAGATTACAACGGTGAGAAGCTCAAATTTGTTACCGATCTTGGTGACAATGTGAAGGGCATACCAGGGTTCTGGGCAGTTGATCCAAGCTCCTTTGATAACCCGGAAGCATTCCATAAAAAAGCCTTTGGTGATATTAAAAAAATTATTGATCCAGGCACTAGCTATACCATCACGCTAGATGAAATAAGTAGCTATGCAATAGCTAATTTTAAAGCGGGTGTAGTCAGTGGTAATTTGGGTGTAAGAGTTATTGAAACAGAAATTATGGCGGACACTTATATTTCTACAGGTGTGCAGCGCACTAATGGCGGTTCTAGCTATTACACGGGTAGAGAGAAGAAAACCAAATCGGATCGCTACGTATTACCTTCGTTAAATATATCCGTGGATGCTTCGGATGATTTGAAGTTCCGTATGGCTGCGGCGAAAAATAAACAAGAGCTTGACCTGGATCGTTACGGTAGCAGTTTGACTGTATTTACTGGTCCAGATCCTGATGACGCAAGCCAACGCGTACCAAGCGGCTGGAATTCCAACGGTAATATCAATCTTAAACCTTGGGTTACTACGAACTTTGACCTTTCGGCCGAATATTATATCGGTGAAGCGAGTATGGTGAACGTGGGTGCCTACCTCGTTAAAATTGATACTTTTGTGGAAAACAAAGGTGGTCAAAGCTTAAACGTGACATCAAAAGGTAAAACTTACACTATTACCGGTAGTGGTCCAGTAGAAGGTAAGGGCGGTGAAGTTACAGGGCTGGAACTTGGAGCCAAAATTGCTCTTAGCGACTTTATAGACTCTGGATTCCTGACTAGTTTTGGTGTCGAAGCAAACTACACCTATTCACCTAGTGAGCGTCCGGGTCTTTCCTCTGATGTGACGGGCGAAAAATATCCATTTGCAAACAACTCGGAAAATACCTACAACCTTGCTGTTTGGTATCAAAAAGATAAGTTGCAAGCGCGTGTAGCCTTCAATGGTCGTAGTGATCGATACATTCAAGATTATGGTACAAATGGTTTCGCGTTATATGAGCCAGGAGCTACCTATCTAGATGCTAACGTGAGTTATGATGTAATGGATAATGTCACTGTTTATTTGCAGGGTGCCAACCTCACGAGTACAGATTTCAAGCAAGTTTATCGCTTGGCTGACGGTGTAGAGCAAAATGCATTTATCTTTGATAACGAAGCGCGCTATTCATTAGGAGTACGTGCTAAGTTTTAATAGCAACATTTAATCATTTTATTTCGTGAATGATTAGCTCAACCGCTGTGAGTTACGCGTTAGTAACTCACAGCGGTTTTTTTCATAGAAAATTGAATTAAAAGTTTTTACCTAAAAATAGAATAAATTACATGAATCGATTAAAAAAAATAGTAATTGTAGGTGGCGGTACTGCGGGCTGGATGACGGCTGCAAGTTTGAAGCATCACTTTAATAATTTCATGGAAATTCACGTTATTGACTCATCGGAGATCAGTACTATAGGAGTTGGTGAAGCAACTATTCCAACAATCCGTAATTTTTATCGTCAGTTAGGTTTGCGTGATCTTGATGTAATGCGGGCAACCAAAGCTACCTGTAAATTAGGTATACAATTTAATGATTGGCATAAAAAAGGTTCCAGCTTTATTCATCCATTTGGCCTCTACGGGCAGGATCTTCAAGGTGTAGAGTTCCACCATTTTTGGTTAAAACTAAAACAAAAAAATATGGCTTCAGATTTTGGTGATTACTCGTTAGGAGTAATGTTAGCCAAACATAATAAATTTACTTTGCCAGCGAAAAATCCGCCATCCACACTTTCAGTATTTGATTGGGCATTGCATTTTGATGCGAGTTTATTTGCTACGCACATGCGCGAGTTTTCTCTCAAGCGCGGTGTTCGCCATACAGATTCCACCATTGTTAACGTCAACTTACGTGAAGCGGATGGTTTTATTGAGTCAGTTACTACCAATTCAGGTGATGTAATTGCCGGTGATATATTTATAGATTGTTCCGGTTTTCGTGGGCTGTTAATTGAGGAAGCCTTGCACACAGGCTATGAAGATTGGAGTCAATGGTTGTTGTGCGATAGCGCTTTTGCTGTGCAAAGTCGAAGTAATACTACGCCAGCACCTTATACGAAAGTCACTGCGCAAACTGCGGGCTGGCAATGGCAAATTCCTTTACAGCATCGCAACGGTAATGGCCATGTGTATTCCAGCCGATTTATGTCCGACGAAAATGCACGTGAAATTCTGTTAAATAATATTCAGCAAGAGCTATTAACCGAGCCAAAAAAACTTACGTTTATTCCTGGGCGGCGCAAAAAAGCCTGGAATAAAAATTGTATTGCCATAGGTTTGGCGGCGGGATTTTTGGAGCCATTGGAAAGTACGAGCATCGCATTAATTCAAACGGGCATTGAAAAAATAAAAGGGCTGCTGCATTGCGCCAGCTTTAATCAGCATGTTATCGATGAGTTTAACGAAATTACTGCTTTGGAATATGAGCGTGTCCGCGACTTTATTATTTTGCATTACAAGGCCACCGCGCGCGATGACAGCGAGTTTTGGCGCTACTGCAATGCGATGACTATTCCAGATACGTTGCGCCATAAAATGGAATTATTCAAAGCCTGCGGCCATGTTGTTAATTATCGCTGGGAAATGTTTAATTTACCAAGCTGGCTTGCGATTTTTACCGGTTTTGATTACTTACCGGATTCTTATGACGTATTGGTCGATGGTTTTGATGAGCTGCAACTGCAAAACAATTTAATGAAAATGAAAGATTCGTTGCAACGAACAGTGGCGGAGGTTCCCGATCATGCAGATTTTGTTGCGCAGTATTGTGCTGTTGAAGATTATCTTAGGAGTAAGGTGTGAATCCAATAAAAAAAATCGTTATTGTCGGTGGCGGTAGTTCCGGTTGGATTGCTGCCGCGATACTCGCCAATGAATTTAGAAATCAGAAAGTTCATATAGAACTCATCGAGTCGGATGAGATTGGCACTATTGGTGTTGGTGAGTCTACCATTCCCCCTTTTCTGGAGCTGTTAACTTCGCTTAACATTGATGAAAAAGACTTTATTCAAAAAACTCAAGCTAGTTTTAAGTTAGGTATTCAGTTTGCGAATTGGCGTGTTAAGGATGAATCTTATTTTCACCCATTTGGTAGCATCAGCGCTGGAATGACTGAGTTTCTGTTTTACCACTCCTGGTTAAAAGGCAAAATAAATGGAGAAAGTTTTGGGCTACAGGATTTTTCGCCCAGCAGTATCATGGCTAAACATGGGCGATTTTTTTTGCCACAAAGTGCAGGAAAAACCCCGGTAAATGAAGCGCGTTATGCTTTGCATTTGGACGCAAAACTGGCTGCCTTGTATTTACGAGAGTATGCAGAAGCTCTTGGTGTTATTCGCACTGAGGGAAAAGTGATTCAAGTAATTAAAAAAGCTGACGAATTTATTGAGAAAGTATGTTTGGGTAGCGGGCGGGAATTATCAGCCGATTTTTTTATTGATTGCAGTGGTTTTCATGCACTCATTATTGAAAAAACGCTTGCTGTTAGTTATTGCGATTGGACAAATTATTTGCCGTGCAATCGCGCAGTGGCGGTGCAAACTGAAAATATTGGTGACACTTTACCTTACACGCGCGCTACCGCACGCGATCATGGTTGGACGTGGCGTATTCCGCTGCAGTACCGCACCGGTAATGGTTATGTTTATGCGAGCAATTTTTGTAGCGATGATGAAGCCGTTAATACATTACTAAATGTAGTAGAAGGTGATTTGCTTACTGAGCCACGTGTAATACCTTTTCGCACCGGTGTGCGCGATGAGATATGGAAAGGTAACTGCCTCTCACTGGGCCTTGCATCCGGCTTTATAGAGCCGCTGGAGTCAACTGCGATACATCTTGTGGTGCGTGGAATGGTGCATTTTATGCGACAGTTTCCTGATGCCGATTGCGATAGAGCATTGATAAAAGAATACAACCGACGCATGAAAATGGATTACGAAGAAATTCGCGATTTTATTGTATTGCATTACTGTTTAACCGAGCGAGACGACACACCCTTTTGGCGCTGGTGCAAAAATATGGAACTGCCACCTTCGCTACGAGAAACCATTGAACTTTTTAAAACTCAGGGTGGGTTGCCAGAAGCTATTGATCCGCTATTTTCTCCCGTCAGTTGGCGCTCGGTTTGTGAAGGTATGGGGTTGCGGCCGGTAAAATATTCGTCGTTGATAAATGGTTTGAATTTTTCAGATACCTGCAAGCACTTAAATTCGTATATCGAGACGACCAATACATTTGTTAAACAGCTCCCCACACACGATCAATTTATTCAGAAAAATTGTCCTGCACCTATGTTAAAAAATAAATAAATCGTAATTTTTTGATAGCAGTATTATTTATTTTACTCGTCCCATAGGCAATATTTTATATTGCCTTATCATCCATCTGCGTTAATAAAAATTGTTAGTATCCGTTGTGTTGAAAGTTACTAATGAGCTCGTAGTAAAGAATACTGTTCAATTCAAAACACGCCGTGAATATATCCCTATAGGCTCTAATCGGCATCCATGCCTCATAAGGTTTTGAATCAAACAGTATTCTTTATTTGTGCCCCGTTAGTATCTCTACGTGAAAACGTTTTCTAAAAATTAGATATTTTTAGAAAATAATTATTTGTAATTCGTGACAAAAAATATTTCATGTGAAAACGATTTCAATTTACTGAAAACGATTTCATTGGGTAAATATATTTGTTCAGCTATAGACATAGTCATGCTCACATAACTAATATGTGCTTAAGATTTGGTTATCTAAATAGTAATATTTATGAGCAGTGAACACTGATGTTTAAATGGAGTTTTTGTGCTGTTTTAAAGTTTTTAATAAGCGGTTTTATTAGATGTATTCCATAAACTCTTAAATTGAATAATCCTACAATGAAAAAAAGTCTGTTACCTATTTTTTCTATTTTGGCTACTATTATGTTATTGACTGATAGTGTTTTAGCATTTGCAGAAAAAAATGCCGTTATATCCTCCCCGGGAAATAAAGTTAAGCTTGAGTTTTTTTTAACTGCAGACGCTAAGCCTGCATACAAGTCTTATTACAATCAAACGTTGGTTGTTGACGATTCCGTATTGGGTTTTAAATTAAAAGGTCTTCCACCGCTTGAGAAAGGCTTTGTGGTGCTTTCATCAAAAGTCTCTGATTTTGATGAGACCTGGGAGCAGCCTTGGGGCGAGGAGCGGTTGATAAGGAATAATTATCGTCAGCTACGCGTAGCCTTGCAGGAAACAGGCGCTAATAAACGTAAAATGGATTTAGTATTTCGCGTTTATGATTACGGTATCGGTTTTCGCTATGAGTTGCCGGAGCAAGCTTCACTCTCAACGATTGAAATTCTTGATGAGCTCACAGAATTTAATATGGCGGGCGATCATACATCCTGGTGGATGCCGGCATTGGCTGGCAATCAATACGAATATCTTTATACCCAAACGCCGATTAGCAAAATTGGTCTTGTCCACACGCCTTTAACCATGAAAACCAAGTCGGGACTTTATTTAAGTATCCACGAAGCTGCATTGCGCGATTATTCCAGCATGGTAATTGATGTTAGGGGCTGCGCCACGAAACTACATGCAGGTTTAGTACCTTTAACTAAACATACTGACGTTAAAGCTGAAATTAAACTGCCCTTTGTGACACCGTGGCGCACTATTCAAATGGCAGATAAAGCCGGTGATTTGATTACTTCCTATTTAATTTTGAATCTTAATGAGCCTAATAAATTGGGTGATGTTTCTTGGGTAAAACCTGGAAAATTTGTGGGTATTTGGTGGGAAATGCACGTCGGTAAATCAACTTGGGATTTTGCCGGTTCACAAAACGCACAAAATG
>JANPKH010000029.1:0-3294 GCA_031425935.1 Gammaproteobacteria bacterium
AAAAAACTTTGGTGGACGGCTCATGGATATCTGCCTATTCGGCAGTCTTACAGGAAATTTATGACGAAGTTGCCGCGACGTACAGCACGAATAGTAATTTCGGCTATGTGAGAAACTATTGGGATCCGATCGATGGCTCGGTCTCAAATACTTCAGCTGGCAAGGTTGACCAATCCGCAAAAACGCTTGACACTTTCGAATAATCTTCATGATGATATTCACCCGGACAAGAAATGGGAGGCAGCGCTTTTTGCACCTATTTGGGCCGAACTAGCTCGCGTTTTCAAAAATGATCGAATTATCAAAATAAATACGACGATCAACGGCGCATTTAAAACACCAACTATTATTAATGGCGATCCCGTATTTTATTATGAGCTTGTTAAGGCTACAGAAGACATCAGTAGTTTAACGGTTTCATTGTTAGCCAAAAATGGAAGCGGTAGCATTGCTGACAATCTAGCTCTGAATAAATCTACAATTTATTCATCGGTTGACGGTGGAATAAGCTGGAATCAGCATAACGTCACTGGTGGTGTTGCTGAAATAATTCTGCCAAAGGGCGTCAATAAAATTGCGTTAAAGGTTGACGTTCTAGCAGGGGCGTCAACTGGTCTGAATGTTCAACTCGGTATTAACGCGAAGACTTCCAATATTGACGTTTCATTGTTGCCAGTGCTTTACAAGTTTGATAAATCTGGTGAATCAGATATTGCTGTTTTAGATGTCATACAAAATTCAAATTCCCAAACCTGTTATATCTTGGCGGCAATCCAAGCGATGATTTATTCGGCTGATGGAATTGCCAACCTCAAGAGCATGATTTCGGCCAAAGGTGATTCTTATACTGTCACTTTTAAAGATGGAACAGCCGCAACCATTAATCAAGCAGACTGGAAAAATGGTGGCTCTAATCCGAATGCTGCTGAGCTCGGGCGATCAGATTCTGAGCTTTGGGTTCGTATCTTCGAGCTGGCCGTGCTCAAAACGATGGAGGCTAAATATAACCAAGATGGAGACCCAGCCTCCGTCCTTGAAAAGCTGACTGGTAAAAACTATTATCCCGATCATGGGGGAGTCGATAACTCGTACAAAAAGATACAGAGCGCGCTAGCGCGCGGGCAACCCGTTGTGTTTGGTACAAAGGAGGCATTCGCTTCTGGCGACAAAGCCCTTCGTGCAAACCACGCCTATGCAATCACTCATTACGATAAATCGAAGAACTTGTACACCTTGGCTGACACTTTTGGCGGTGCGTCAATACAGATCTCTGCAGCCGATCTTAAAAAATACGGCGAACGTATTTTGATGCAGTCGAATGAAGCGAAATTCTTTTCTGTCGCCGTATCCTTCGGTACCGCCGCGACAGGTTATGTTAAAACCGAAGGTGGGCGTATTGCCGCACAACAAACGACTTTCAAACGCTTTGGAGAAGACAATGGTGATATCGAAGTTAATGGCAAGTCCTCTGCAGAGTCTCTATTGGATAAGCCTTTTTACTGGGACGGCATACTAAAAAATACCGTGATGCGATTCCATAGGAAATCAAGCACGGGTAAAGTATTGCTTCAATGGCAGGTCCAACCACCTAAAGCACTGAGGATAGGCGACGACGAATGGATAACAATCGGCTGGATGGATCCCAAATCATCGCCAACATTAAGAAAGCGCTGGCAAGCTGGCACGGGTTTGAATGTCTCAAATGACATTTATACAAATGACAAAGGCACCCCAACAGCCTTCACGCCCAACGTATCAGTTGGCGTCACACCAGCATGGGCCTTGGATCTCGCGATCGAAACTCCTTTAGACACGCCAGTACCCAAAAATGTTGGTGACATCGCAACCTCAAAATTTGTAAGTGATACAGCGATTGGGACAGGGTTTTCCGTTGCACTTGCAGGCGTTGGGTTCACTCTTAATAACGGCGCAGTATCCCTGCCGTCTGATAACGTCCAGATAAGTGCCCTTAAAGCAAAATACAGCCAATCATTTCTCAGAGGACGACGTTCAATAACAGCATACAAGTATAGTGAGAATAACGTTGAAAAAACAATTAGTTATGAATCAGCGTATTATTTAAAAGCCTCAGTTGCAGGTGAGGTTGATGCCTTTAACTCAGAAATGGTAACCAACGCAAATACGTTGGTAGAGCAGGGATTTGAGGATGGAGACGACAAATTCAGAAAAAATTTAGCCCAGTGGTTGAACAGTTCAGTTGGCCTTACGGCGAGCATTTCCTTGGTAAACATACAGACCGAGTTTTGGGATTTTTATGCTGAAAAATACAGCTATGCTGCGCGCGCGTTGTCAAAGAAGGCCTTATTTTCGGTCGAGAAAGCCGAGGCAAAGGCTGCACGGCTCCGCGAAATGTTTTTCAAAGGCATGAACTTCTTCTTTCATGACTTGGCACTTGATTTAAGTGTTAGTTTTTCACTAAATCCTGCGATATCCACCATAAACGTTCCAGGCGATGGCACGTATGGCAGTGGCAACCCTTCCACAGCGACTACGGGTGGTCTGGCCAATATTGTGGTGGACTTAAATAAGCAATTTCAGGAAATCAGCAAAGTCTTTCAAGACGACAAACTAGAAGTTTTTGAGAAATTCTCAAAAGCAGCGCAGCTTGCGCCGCAGGGTATGGGGGGTAGTCTTACTGTGTACGCCGCACTGTCAGACAGCAGCAACCTGAAAAAAATCAGTGATGTACACAACGCTAAACTGAAGCTAAACAACAGGACTAAAAGCTTCGGTAGCTTGACTTCATCGTTCCAAGATGAGCTGCAAGACAGTTTTATGGACGCGGCGCTGAGTAAACTGTTGCAGATCGAACTTTATAATATTCTTTTGGTTGGCGTGGACGGTGCCACGCCGATCAGAGCGAAGGTTCCCTCCAATCCAACCGCGCAAAGCATTGCTGCATTCATTGACGATGTGGCGTTGGATATTGCTGGCTCCATTGGCTCTTTACTGAAAACGCTTTTGGCTGATCCGTTGTTCTGGGCTTCTGTGCTGCTTTATACCACCGACAGATTGGGCAAGTCTGTCGCCGATACACAATTCCGCCAAGCTGTTAATAATGAACTTGCGGCTACCAAATTAGCAACTGACGATGATGCTAAAGCATCGCGTGAGGGCATTCGGCAATATGTCATCGACAATGATTTTAACCTTGGTAATGGCAACCACGAGCTTCGTCTGGCAGGGCTATCAGCCAAGCAAGCTTTCGACCTTGCGGCTGGCAATAGCTATAACAGCGTCTTTCAAAACAGTAACGATCGCTTAATTTGGACG